>JAOZTO010000253.1 GCA_029942265.1 Desulfocapsa sp. | reverse complement strand
TTCCTTCAGGCTGATCTTCAAGTTCAACTGCCAGAGCAGCACTTAGAATATCTCTTCCAATACCCCCGGACCTCTGAGGCAGAAACAGTAACGGAACATCTCCTAAATCAATACCCATATAAGTGGCCAGCATAGATCTGGCTTCGTTAAATGGTGGCTGGTAAGGAGCGGTCCCGATTGATTTTGAACGAAATGCCTATTCTCGGACAAGCTCCTAGGTCGGCGGCAATCGTCAAATATGAAAATCAAGCTGACACTGCTCAGATTTGTCCATTTATTAACTCATTATAGAACTTTCCGACAAGGGCTAGAGCTGTGTATCTACCTATATATATGACGTATTTATGTGATGTTGGTCTCAAAGCAGACTGTTAACAGTTCATTTGAAGACAATGTGATTGATCCCAGTATTAAATATTACTATAAAAATTTACAATGATAAGGAAATTAAAGGAGGTGTTCGTTGGCTTCGGTAGTTTTAATGCTACTTGGTCGGTTGATGAATAGAAGTCAAAATATAATAATGGGATTATACCACTAATAATTGCCTACTATAACGATTTTTGAATGTTGTCATAATTTTATCAGGAGGAAGAAATGCTATCAGAATTTAAACGAATATCGTCTTTATTCAAAATTTTCATAATTGCTGTATTAATGATCGGTTTTTGGGGGACATCCGCCAATGCTGGTGAACCTAAAGTAGCTATGTATGTCCAAGATGGTGAGCCGATTTTGGATTGGGATCCTAGTGTGGAATCTGGCGCTGGTATGCTGGTTTTGAATAATGTGTATGAAACTTTATTAAGATACGATGCCATAGAGAAAAAAATAATCCCACTTCTAGCCACTGAATACACACAAAGCAACTATGGAATGACTTGGACCTTTAAGATTCGTAAGGGGGTACGATTTCATGATGGCAGTAAGCTCGATGCTAAAGCTGTGAAGTATTCCATCGAACGAACAATGAAACTTGGGAAAGGTATGTCCTATATATGGTTGCCTGTACAAAAAATCACGGTGGTAAATAAATATACTATTAAGTTTGATCTGGAATGGCCTGCTCCATTGGATTTGATAGCAACCAGCAACTATGCTGCTTTTATTATGTCACCAAAGGCTGTGAAAGCGCATAATCAGGATTGGTTAAGTCAGGGGAATGCTGTGGGAACCGGCCCCTATGTGTTACAAAAAACCACCATGGGAGAAGAAGTAATTCTTAAAGCATTCGATGATTACTGGAACGGATGGGATGAAAAACGTTACGATTATGTTGTGGTAAAGAAAATTGTAGAGTCGTCTTCAAGGCGGCAAATGATCGAGAAAGGAGATGCATCAGCAACAATTTATCTCCCGCCGGAGGATCTTGATCAAATGAAATCTAACCCCAATGTGACTGTAAATGTTGGTCCTTCTTTGGAAAACACGTCACTTATGCTTAATACTGAAATTGCCCCGTTAAATAACAAGTTGGTAAGGCAGGCACTTGCCTATGCTTTTCCCTATGAAAAAGCCGTCAAATATGCTGCAGGAGGATATGCAGTACAGTCTACAGGTGCTCTTCCAGCGGAACTTTGGGGACATGATAAAACGCTATTTCAGTACACCCAGGATCTGGAAAAAGCAAAGAAGCTGTTAGAAAAGGCAGGTTATTCTAAAATCAGTCGTAAGTTATTATACACATACGTATCAACTGATGAAGCACAGAAGAAAATAGCCGAAATGTATAAATCAGATCTGCGTAAGATTGGCGTTGAAGTAGAACTTAGGGGGATGCCATGGGAAAGTCAATGGGAATTGGCCAAGAGCAGAAAGGTCGAAGACCGCCAGGATATTTTTTCAATGATGTGGTGGCCAGATTATTGCGATCCCTATAGCTGGTTATATAATATGTTTCATTCTCATGAAGCAATTTTGTTCAATCTAGCTTACTGGAGTGACCCTGCGTTTGATAAATTGATTGATGATGCTAATTATGAAATGATGTTTAAAAAGAAAAAATCACTTGCTTTATACCGTGATGCACAAGAAATGCTTCTTGAAGAAAATCCGTCGATTTTTCTCTATGATAAGCAAAATACAACTGTTACACATAAATCTTTCAAAGGATATAGAGACAACCCCGCTTATCCCAATGTCATATTTTTCCATGACACTTATCCTGAATAGTCTCAGTTGATTTTGACCAATCCATAGCACGCTAGGAGGCTGTTTGAGAATGCCCTTTTTCCCAAATATTTCTATTTTGAGCGAAAGGCCTATTTTCTGACAACTCCTAGTTATGATGTTAATATTTTAGAAACAATTGGAGATAAGTATGAAGGATGAGCTTTTTGACGCGCTTAAAAGTCTTAATAGGGACGAGGCGTTAAGGATTACAGATGAATTATTGCAGAACAATGTCGAGCCAGAAGAGATCCTTGAAATAGGAAAAAAAGCGATGCAATATATCGGTGAACGCTTTGATATTGGTGAACTTTTTCTACCAGAATTAATGATATCCGGTGTTATTCTCGGGGGTATTGCCGAGAAGCTAAAGCCTTTCATGCAGGGGAGTGAGCCAGGGAAGAAGATCGGAGTAATTGTTTTTGGTACTGTTGAGGGTGATGTTCACGACATTGCGAAGGATATTGTTGTTTTTATGTTAGAGGTCAACGGGTTTGAGGTGATAGATCTCGGTATCGATGTGCCGGCAGAGAAATTTGTGGAGGCGGTTAAGGAACACAAAGCCAAAATCGTTGGTCTCAGTGGTTTTTTGACCCTGGCAATTGAACCTATGCGCAATACAATTTCTGCCTTGAAGCAAGCGGAGTTGACGGATGTGAAGATCATGATCGGTGGTGGACCTATCAATGGCACTGTTTGTGATGATATAGGTGCAGACGCTTGGGGGGAAACTGCCATGGACGCCGCTACGATTGCTAAAGAATGGGCAGGAGTGATCGCATAATGGAAAATACAAACACTCCTCCTACTACCCAGACACAACTTGACTACCAGGCACGTGAAAAACGAGTTTGGGATGCTGTCAACCTACGAACGCCTGATCGAGTTCCACTTGCATGCCAAGATGATTATTTCTCCCTTAAACTTGGAGGAGTTACTTCTGCAGAGGCTTATTATGAGCCAGAACGAGCATCCAAAGCATACGTTGATCAGGTTGTTAAATTTAACTGGGATATGGTGAGTACTTTTGGTTCTTTTCCTGGTCGAGTCGCTGAAACTATCGGTCTCAAAACCATCAAATGGGCCGGTTATAACCTGCCTCCTAATTCTGAGTTTCAATTTATCGAAAAAGAGTACATGCTTGCTGACGAGTATGATCTATTCTTAAAGGATCCAGGCGATTTCGTTGTCCGAACACTGTGGCCTCGTATGGCCAAAGAGTTAGAACCATTTGGTTTTTTTTCACCTCTTGTCGCTATGTCACACAGTTGGGCACCAATCACGGATCTTGCCTTTCTAGCCGGACAACCAGAAGTACGGGAGATGCTTGAGAAATTAATTCTGGTTGGTGAGGAAATGAATAAATATCAGGAAACGTTAGACCAAACGACCAACGCTTTGGCAGAGAAAGGGTTTCCTGTTATGAATGCGTTAGAAGCAGGTGCCCATGCACCTTTCGATTGGATCTCTGATCATTTGCGTGGCCTTAAGGGCACAACGATGGATATGTATTTTCAGCCGGACAAACTTAAAGCAGCTGTTGAAATGGTGACAGATCCTATCATCGAAAATGCGATCCAGACTGCCAAGGCTATGGGGGAGAAGGTTGTGGGGATCCCCTTGCACCGTGCCGCGGATCCATTCATGTCTAATGCACACTTTGCAGAATTCTACTGGCCCAGTCTCAAAAAATTAATGCTGGCACTCATCGATGCCGGGCTCACTCCTGGTCCATATTGGGGAGGTTCTTTTAACAATCGTCTCGAATTTCTTACAGAACTGCCTCCCGGCAAAATTTGGGCTCATTGGGATGCCATTGACCTTAAAAAAGCTAAAGAAAAAGTTGGGGACATATTGTGCTTTTGCGGTAATATTCCTCCCCAGTTGCTTATCTCTGGTACTCCAGAACAGAATAGGGACTATGTTAAGAATCTTATTGACACTTGGGATACCGGTGGCCTGATCATAGATGGATCTGCATCTATCCCCAAAGAGTCCAAAATTGAAAATGTAATGGCTATGACTGAGACTGTATTTGACTATGGAGTTTATTGATTTTTTTCCTGCATTGGGTAGCAAATAATGCTGATTCTCGGACAAGCTCCTAGGAGCTTGTCCGAGAATGCCCTTTTGCCCAAACTCTTCAGAATTGTCAAAAAACAATGCTCGGAATATCACACATATGCCTGTGCTTATTTTTAGAAAATTCTTCGATTTTAAACAAAATGCCTATT
>JAOZTO010000252.1 GCA_029942265.1 Desulfocapsa sp. | reverse complement strand
TACTCTCTTTAAAGGAGGAGTTTCAATGAAAAAATCTGTTTACTCCATCTGTGGAATGTGCACTGTGCGCTGTCCTATACGGGTGGAGACGGAAAACAATAAAGTAACCTGGATTGAAGGTAACCAGCATCTCCTTGGTGGCGCTCTTTGTGCCAAAGGTTCTGCAGGCCCTGCATTGGTTGCAGATAAAGAACGCCCTCAAATGCCGCTTATTCGTGAAGGCGGACGAGGTGCAGGACGCTGGAAGGAAGTCAGTTGGCCAACAGCCCTTGACTATATCAGCAATAAACTCAACAAAATCAAAGCTGAACATGGCGCAGAATCGGTTGTCTTGTCATCGCGGGGTGGGCCATGGCAGAATATGTACAAAACTTTTATTCACGCTTTCGGTTCACCAAACTACACCAATCACGATAACACCTGTGGAAGAAATACCCACCATGCAAGCCTGTCCTTGAACGGTGTTGGCCGAAAAGGTTTTGTCTACGATATCAAAAATGCCAAACATCTTGTTCTGTTTGGACGCAACATGTTTGCATCTCTTCGTATTGCTGAAAACCTGCAAACAATGGATATGCTGGATAATGGCGGAAAACTGACCTATGTTGATGTTCGTCAGACAATGACCGGACTTAAGGCAAACAGGTTTTTTCAAGTACGTCCAGGAACCGATTACGCCCTTATTCTTGCAATGATCCATGAGCTTATCAGAAGAGATGCATACGATCATGAGTTTATAGATCAGTATGTTAGCGGTTTTGATGAACTTAGTTATTTTGTAGAACAGTATACCCCAGCATGGGCTGCCAAAGAATGTGGCATTAAAGAGAAATCTATCCATGCCTTTATTGATGAAATTATTCCTGTAATGCCTAAGGTTATTTTTCATCCAGGCTGGAATCTTTCACGCTATAAAGATTCTTTTTATGCCAGCCGTGGATTGCACATATTGAATGTGCTCATGGGAAATATTGAACAAAAAGGTGGTCTGCTAATTCCTAAAGGCCCAGGCGACTGTGGTGTAAAGGGAATTCGTGGACTTGACTGTGCCAAACCTGACATCAAACGTGGTGACGGTGTAGGGTGGAAATACAATCATTTCGACAAAGGACCTGGACTTGCTCATCTGTTCTTTGACACCATGGAGACAGAAGATCCGTATCCAATAAAAGCATGGATTGCCATGCGACATGATCCTTTCTGTGCCATGCCTGATCCTCAAAAGCAAAAGCTTGCTTTTGACAAGTGCGATCTTTTGGTATCCATCGATACTCACTACAGTGAATTTGGCTGGTATGCGGATGTCATTTTACCAGAATCAACATATCTTGAACGTGACAATACTATTTGTGTCCAAAAAGGTCTAAAACCACGTCTCGCTGTTCGAAGAAAAGCGGTTGAACCTGAATTTGACACGAAACCAGCATGGTGGATATTCAAACAGCTTGCTGACAGAGTGAATATTGGTGAATATTTTCCATATTCAACCATCGAAGAACTCTGGAAATGGCAACTGGAACCAACCGGCTATTCAATATCTGACTTTGATGAGAAGGGTTTTATTTCCCTTACTGACGAACCTGTAATGTATGATCCAAAGAAACTCGAAGGACAATTTGGAACTCCATCAGGTAAGATTGAAATCATGAGTAAAAAACTCGATGATGCCGGTCTTCCATCATTGAAAGCCTATCAGTCCCCTATTAAGCCACCAAAAGGTATGTTTAGATTGGTTTATGGTCGTGCCGCTGTTCATACACATGGACACACAATCAACAACCCACTATTATCTGAATTGATGCCTGAAAACACCATCTGGATGAACACTAAAGCTGCCAGAAAATTAGGTATAGCCAACGGTGATCTTGTTGATGTGGCATCTGAGGATGAATCTTACTCAGGTACTATTCATGCGCATGTTGTTGATTATATTCATCCAGAAGCTGTGTACACCGTACATGGTTTCGGAAGACAAATCCCATTGCAAACAAGAGCCTATCATGCAGGACTGAGTGATCAGAAACTCATGGTTGGTAAACTTGATGACTGGGATCAGGCTGGAGGCGCTATTAATCTCTGCGAAGCTTTTGTTGTTGTACGCCGCAGTGTACGAAACCCCAAGAGGAGGGTCGAGTTATGAACAAATATATGATCTACCTCAATTCCAAGAGATGTATTGGTTGTCACGGGTGTGAGGTTCACTGTAAAGCAAACAAGGGCTTACCTGTTGGCCCATATCTTTGTGAGATTGATCACAAGGAACTGATCAGTGTAAGAGGTGTACCTAAAACTGATTTTTCATTCCGGTCTTGTTACCATTGTGAAGATCCTTTTTGTGTGCCAGTTTGTCCAACAAGCGCTATGATTAAACGACCTGATGGTATAGTTTTCATCAATCAGGAAACCTGTGTTGGATGTATGGCTTGTGCGGGTGCTTGTCCATGGACAATCCCTCAGCTCAACCCTGAAACAAAAAAAGCTGTGAAGTGTGATTACTGCATGGATAGAGTGGATGCTGGATTAAAACCTGCGTGCGTTACTAAATGTACCACTCATGCCCTGAAATTTGTTACTTTGCAGGAAGTGTAAAATCGTTTATATTGAATACGTTGGAGTTAAATAATACATTCTAACATTTAACTCCAACGTGATTGTTACGATTATTCACAAAACCATCAAACAGTTACAGTCGGGGATATTATGAAAAAAGAAATTGAAATGATTTGTGTTTCAGAGCTTGAAGGTTTTGACCGTGTTACCTATGAAGCCTCAAAAGAAAGCCTCACAAAACATCTGGCAAAATTTGGCTGGAAGTTTGGGGATTGTGTAATTGAAGAAGGTGATAAAGTCTGGTCCTGCAAACCTGCAGCGATCTGGTTTTTGACACCTGATCTTGTGTGTCACACGGAAGATTAATAGTTTTTTGGGGGTCTGCGGGGAGTACTTTATTTACTTTGTCCTTGCAGACCTTTTTTCACCCTACTACAACAGCTCATAAAACCTTTTGCCCATTCTTCTGTTCCTAAAGCATGAACATGCGAATAAAGAGCTAGAACATTATTCTTAATCAACCCTTCCCTCCCTTCTGAAAACCCAACTCCCCTTTTCATCTTCAAGGCCAGTTCTTCTGATTTTCCAGACCATTCCAGGATAGTTGAATATCGAAATTCATGTCCTTTGATAATTGTACCTATCTCATAAAATGGATTTTCTTCTACTACTTCAAAAATTGAATAGCCATGTGCCTGCGGTTTTGCAGACATACCAAAACGAACAGGAAAAACACCGGCCAAGGGATAGACTTGGCCATCGATTTCGATTGATTCTCCAAGATAAATTAAACCTCCACATTCTGCATATACTGGTAATCCATTTTCAGCGGCAAGCTTTACCGATTCACGAAAGGTTCTATTGGCCGAAAGTTCTTTAGCACTTGTTTCCGGAAACCCTCCACCAATATACAAACCATCTAATTCTGGAAGTTTGTTTTCTTCCATGGCATCGATACAGATTAATTCAGCACCTTCCCGTTCCAGTGCTTCAATATTTTCAGAGTAGTAAAACTGGAATGCTGCATCCATAAGCAGTCCGATTCGTAACGTCCTTCCTGCAGGTTGCTTCTCAACAGTTGGTGTATGTCTCTCAATTGGTACCATTAACTCCTGAATCCGATGAAGATCAAGATGTGTTGTAGCTGTTTCAGCAAGGAAATTCATTGCATCTTCACTTCCTTCATATTCCTGATGCGGTGTTACACCAAGGTGTCGCATTGGGAAGATATCTCGTTTCATTCTGGGAATAGCCCCAACAACAGGAAGTCCAGTGTATTTTTCTATTGCTTGTGTTACAATTTTTTGATGTCGCTTGGTGCCTATCTGATTTAAAATCACCCCACAAATATCTATACGCTCATCAAATTTCATGCAGCCAAGTACCATGGCGGCAACTGTTCTTGTTGTTTTTGTACAGTTTACAACCAGTAATATCGGCAGTTTCAACGTCAGTGCCAGTTCAGCAGTAGAATATCCACCTTCAACATTTACACCATCATACAGCCCTCTATTTCCTTCAAGGATCACGCAATCTGCATGTCTGGTATGGGAGTGAAATGACTTTTTAATGCTCTCTTCATCCATTAAAAAAGGATCAAGATTAAAACAATTATTCCCTGCTGCAAGCTTCATCCATCCAGCATCGATATAATCCGGCCCCTTTTTGAAAGGAATTACTCGTTTACCAAGTTGTGTAAGAGCTGCAACCAATCCAACTGCAATTACACTTTTTCCAGATCCCCCTGAAAGGCCAGCTATAATTATTCCTTTTGTCATATTTTTCTATTTGTCGATAATGTTCTTAATGTTCTATTTTACCGTGAATACTCCATGCTTTTTTATATAAATCATTCAATCGTTC
>JAOZTO010000251.1:2680-4413 GCA_029942265.1 Desulfocapsa sp. | reverse complement strand
ACGGAGGAAAATATGAAATTTCTAAGGGTTAATATGACTACTCAAACAGTTGAGTGGGAAGATGTACCGGAAGAATATTCGATACTTGGCGGGCGGGCACTCACCTCTATTATGGTGAACAAAGAAGTGCCTGCCACAACTGATCCTCTTGGAAGTGAAAATAAACTTATTTTCGCTCCAGGATATTTCACTGGTACTACTTTAGTGAATACCGGTCGTCTTTCAGTCGGTGCAAAAAGCCCGCTCACTGGTGGCATTAAGGAAAGTAATGTTGGTGGAACTGTCGCATACTCTCTTGCGAAACTTGGAATTGTTGCGATCATTGTTGAAGGCAAGCCCACAGATGACCAATACTTTCTACTGAATATTGAAGACGAAAAAACTGCAAAACTAGTGAGTGCCGATCACCTGAAAGGAATGCGAACTTACGCTGTTGCAGAAAAATTACATGCTGAGTTTGAAGGTTCCAAGAGTATAACATGTATTGGTCCTGCTGGAGATTTTCAGTTTTTCTCAGCATCAATTCAATCTACAGATCTTGATGGTCGCCCTTGCCGGGCTGCTGGTCGTGGTGGGCTTGGCGCAGTTATGGGGGCTAAAGGTTTAAAGGCAATTGTTGTGGATCGTAAAGGAACTTCTTCTGTTGTAGTCGCTGATCAAGAACGTTTCAAGAATGCATCAAGAGCCTATGCAAAAGATGTAAAGGCTGACGAATTTAGTGGTGAGACTCTTCCAGAGTTTGGCACGGCTGTTCTCGTTGAACCAATCAATGCTGCCGGAGCATTTCCTACCAATAATGCACGAATGGGACAATTCGAAGGAATCGAAAAAATCAGTGGTGAAACCATAGCAAAAGTCATTAAGGAGCGTGGAGGGAAAACACGACATAAGGGATGTTCTCAATGCATAATCGATTGTTCAAACGAGTTTGTAACCGAAAAGGGTGAATATGTAACCTCATCCCTTGAGTATGAAACTATCTGGGCAATGGGTGGAATGATCGGCAATGATAATTTAGATGCCATCGCTAAGCTTGATTTCCTCTGTGATGATATTGGCTTGGACACTATGAATACAGGAGCTGCATTAGCTGTAGCCTTTGACGCCGGATACAAAGAGTTTGGAGATGCTGAAGCGGCGATTAAACTGGTTGAAGAAGTGGCAGCAGATACGGAGATGGGACGTTTGATTGGCAATGGCCCTGACAGTGTTGGTGCTCATTTTAAGCATGATCGTGTGCCAACGGTTAAAGGGCAGTCAATTGCAGCCTACGACCCAAGAGCAATTCAAGGGATGGCTGTGACTTATGCAACGACTCCCATGGGAGCTGATCATACAGCTGGATGGGTTGTTGATCAGAACCTGGAAGCATTTGGGGGAACAGTTGAACCACACGGTGCAAAAGGGCAGGTTGAAATTTCCAGAAATACGCAGATACATATGGCAGCGGTAGACACTGCTGGTATTTGTGATTTTGCTCAGTCAGGTTTGGCAACCGATGAAGGTATTGCTAATGTTTATACCATGATGAGTGCAAAATCAGGACTGGAGTTTGGTGAAAAACAGTGGACTGAGCTTGGTAGGACTGTCATTAAGGCAGAACTTGAGTTTAACCGTAATGCTGGGTTTACTTCCAAAGATGATCGCTTACCACCAATGTTTTATAACGAACCATTGCCTCCATATAATGTAGTGGTCAAGGTGAGTGACGAAGAAATGGATTCTACCTTTGA
>JAOZTO010000251.1:0-2580 GCA_029942265.1 Desulfocapsa sp. | reverse complement strand
TAAAGCAGCTGACCTGATCCCTGCTGATGCTCATGTTAAATTTTTTCAGCCTTTCAGTGGAGGCTAACGACAAGTGAAAATTATCTGGGAAATCCAAAAAAAATCAGGTTGGGCATATATTTTTCAAAATATGCTCAACTAGTTGAAATAGGAATGTAAAATTATGAGAAAAGTAACTGTAGCTGCAACACAGATGACGGTTAGTTGGGATTTGTCCGACAATATGAACAAAGCAGAAGCTCTTATAAGGAAAGCCGCCGACAAAGGCGCCAATATTATCCTTATCCAGGAACTGTTTGAGACACCATATTTTTGCATAGAGCAGAAGGCCAAGCATTTTGATTTGGCAACATCGTTGGAAGAAAATACCAACCTCGTTCGTTTTCAGAAACTTGCAAAGGAATTGGATGTTGTTCTGCCATTTAGCTGGTTTGAAAAATCAAATTGTGCTTTTTACAATTCTATTGCCATGGTAGATGCAGGCGGCGATATTTTAGGAGTTTATCGCAAAACTCATATTCCCAATGGTCCAGGATATCAAGAGAAGCAGTATTTTAATCCTGGCGATACCGGTTTTAAGGTATGGAATACTAAGTATGCCAAGGTAGGTGTTGGCATATGCTGGGATCAATGGTTCCCCGAGTCTGCACGCTGCATGGCGCTGAAGGGAGCAGAGATTCTAATGTACCCCACAGCGATTGGCTCAGAACCACCACCAGACACCCTGGATAGCCGAGGACATTGGCAACGTGTGATGCAGGGGCATGCTGGCGCCAATATCATGCCACTGATCGCCTCTAATCGTATCGGGAAGGAAGTTGCCACCGAAGATAAAAATTGTCATCTCACTTTTTACGGATCATCGTTTATTGCTGATTACACAGGGAAAAAAGTTCAGGAAGCAAATAAGACTGATGAAACTGTGTTGCTTCACACTTTTGATCTTGATGAAGTCAGGGCATACCGTGAAAGCTGGGGGGTTTTCCGTGATCGACGTCCAGAAAAGTATGACCCGATTTTTACTTTGGATGGTGAAACCTTGCCTTTCTAGCTATGAGCTTTCGAGAATGCCCTTTTTCCCAAAAAACAAGAAATATTTTTTAATAAAATAGCAAAGATATATTCAACAAATTTGGCATTAAACGTAGATGCGGAGTTGGTTCCGTATAGAAAAGATAGCTTTTTTTAAACCTGATAGGAGGATCCAAAAAAGATGGAGAAAACTGGCTGTAGCATAAGCCGGTAAATTTAACTAGATAGGTGGAATTCCGGAATGATACGAATACATTTTCAGATAGTAAAACCTAGTGTGAATATTATATTTTGTTCAAATGAATAGCCGTTTTTGAAAAATAAGTGCTGGAATATAATTATTATTTCGACCAGTATTTTTCAGAAATGACCCAGAGTTTGAATGGACTAATATTCTTGCAGAGCTTCGTAGATCCCCCAGTTTTCCCCTCCCCAACTTAAAAAGGAGCAGAACACATGGAACAGGCAATTAGCACCCTAAAAGATTATCGAAATAAAAAATTTAGTTTCACAGCATTGATTGTGGTGGGAATAATTTGTATAGCCTTTTTTGTTTTAGCGTATCTTCATGATCCAAAAGAAAATTGGGGAGTCTTATCGCTTCTCCCTACGTTACTTGTTTTGGCAGTAGCAATTTACTCAAAAAAGCCATTTGAATCCTTGTTAGCTGGTGTTTTCGCCGGGCTAATAATGGCACACAAAACTGATCTGATAGGCCCTTTTTCTGATAGTATTTCAGAAGTAATGGCGAATGGAACCATAGTGTGGATTATTTTGGTATGTGGACTTCTTGGTGGATTAATAGAATTATTGGAACTGAGCGGATGTATCGGTAGTTTTAGCAAGTGGTTACATGGAAGAATCAACACTAAGAAGCAGGCATTGGTTACCACATTTCTTATTGGTGTCGTAGTGTTTATCGACGATTATTTAAATTGTCTAGCGGTTTCTACATCAGTTAAGAAAATGACTGATATTTACAACGTATCACGAGAAAAACTTGCTTATATTATTGACTCAACTGCCGCTCCCATGTGCGTCCTGGTCCCGATATCAACGTGGGCTGTTTTCTTTTCAGGGTTGCTTGAGGAAAATGGATTAGCTAAAGCTGGCGAAGGGTTAAGTGTCTATATTTCTGCTATTCCTTATATGTTTTACGCATGGTTTGCTATGCTTACCGTCTTTTTGGTATGTATTGGTGTTATCGGTGATTTTGGGCCAATGAAAAAAGCTGAGAAACGAGCTAAAGCTGGACAGCCCGTACCTGATGACTTTGTTGACCAACAACTTGGACTGGATACCAAAAAAGAACTCAGCAAAGGACTTGGTCTGTTGAATTTTTTCATACCTATGATCTTGTTGATTGGAGCTACCGTATTTTATGATATTGATTTACTAAGAGGGGTTATTCTCACTCTAATTGTGACTGTTGCATTATATCATGTGCAAGGGCTAATGACATTTGATGAACAGATTCAAGGTATTTTTGCTGGGTTCAAAGTAATGTTTTACCCATTGTCCACAGTTGTTGCAGGTTTTCTGTTAAAG
>JAOZTO010000250.1 GCA_029942265.1 Desulfocapsa sp. | reverse complement strand
CAGCTTTCTTTCCCGCATAAGTAAAAAAAGCAATAACAACACTAGAGCAGCGACTGTGGTTATCGTCATCGCAAGATGCACACTTTTCTGGATACCACTAAGGTTAGAAAGATAATGAATACGCCAGCCATAGCCTCGCAACTGCATAGATTGTTCAAGAAAGCGATTCCCATCAATCTGTATAATCTCACCTCGGTCACCGCTTGTACGGGTGATTTTCAGTGAGCTGAGAGGGCGTTCCAGATACTGTATTTCACGCAAACGACTTGCCGTATGTTTTGGCAATGGTCTCAATGATTTAAACTTCCACTCAGGTGAGCTGGAAAGAAACACCACACCATAGGCATCACTGACAATAACAGATTCTCCACTCTCCATCCAAGTCGTTTGAACTTCTTCTAAATCCACTTTAACAACAACTGCACCTAAAAACTCACCCACATGCAGGACAGGATAGGAAATAAAGAAGCCGGGCTGTCTGGTATATCGCCCCACCGCATAATATCCCCCTGATTTTCCATTAGTCGCATCAATAAAATATGGTCTAAAACTGAGATCACTGCCAACTATATCCTTATCTGTGCGCCAATTACTGCTCGCAACTGTTATTCCTGCAGAGTTAAGAACAAACAGGAGTGGTGTTCCGGCTGCTTTTGCAAAATCTTCAAGGTGGGGACTAACACTTCGCGAATTGCTTTTTTTCTGCAAGAGTGCATGGATACGTGCATCTCTTGCAAGCATATAGGGAATATGGTGATATTTTGCAAGTTTTTCGTGGAGAGAACTGGCATACAGGTTCAATCGTGCATTGCCGATTGTTTGAATTTCATCAAACCTGCGATTTTCTGTAAAAACCGCAACACGCCACACCAGTAATATAAGTATAAAAACCGTTAGAATAATGGCAACAAGTGGCCTTTGCAGAGAGTGTCGGAAACTGCTCACAGGTGAATCCTTACTTCTGTTGTTTTTTTTGCAGTGAAGAATGAAAGAGTGGCTTAGTTATCTTAAAACTGAACCATATTTCACCATACAAAACAAGTGTTTTCCTAGACACTGCAACGAAACAGATGGAGAGTTTTACGGCGCCATCACCAGAAGACTAGCATTACTAATCCATGCAGGTGTAGTTTTGCTTTTTTCAAGAAGTTCTTCAAGCTGTGAATGCTTCCATTTTTCAACACCTATCAAGGCGCAAACCTGCTCGTCTAGGTCTGTTATCATGGCAATGCGGATACGTTTTAGTTTCGTCATCATAGAGAGGGCTGTACCACCATTTCCTTCATACTTTTCACTGAGTTTTTCGTATGCTGTTTCGTAGTCACCCATTTCAAACCATGGCAGAAAAGTTTCCGAACCGATACCGTCACGACATTCACTGTAAACAACCAGCAAGCCGCCATCTTTAACAAACATTGCCGCATTATGGATTGCTTTATGGCACTGTATAAAATTAATATCTTTAGGAAATCCACCGCAGGAAGCGACTACCAGTTCAAATTCCTGTGACTCTATTTCACAATTACTGCCATGGATCGCACAGCCCTTCACATACTCTTCCATAGTACTGGTAAACAGAACATCAGTCACCTGACCATGGGCGTTAAGTATACCATGAATAGCAAGATCTGCTGATTTGTAACGTGCTACTTCCAAAAGATCTTCGGCAAGGGGATTATCTGTAAGAACCCCTGGTTGACAGAGGGGAGCAAGACTTTTTTGAGTAGTATCAAGATAAAGACTATGATTTTTATAAATTGCCTGACGTTCACCGCAGCCCGGAAAAATTAGTTTGCGACCACCTCCATATCCTGCAAAATAGTGGTGTACAATAGGCCCCATGGTAATAACTGCACTAGAAGCCATAATATCATGACGAACACGAACAGGAGTGCCCCGTGACGTCATTCCCAACTCTACAAACTGCTCACTCTCCCTGCAATCATGATGAATAAAATCATGCGTTTCAAAAATCTCACCATACAGTTTTTTGCTCTCTACATCACTTTGAGGTGGATGGGTGCCATAAGCAATCACGATGCGTAGACTATTCGGTTGCATACCGTGTTGCTCAAGCACTTCGGTCAGTAGAGGAAGGTATATTGGATAATCGCAGAGACGTGTTTTATCAGTAACAATAAGTATCGGATTTGTAAGATCCAACGGAGTATTACTGAGAAATTGCTGTAAGCGTGATCTAAAAAGAACTGTAGTTATTATGCTTTCAGGTTCACGGATCGACAACACGGGCGTATCCGCAGGAAAATTAGTTTCCAGCTGTTTTTCACCCAATGCTACAGGGTATGATTTATATTCTAGCTTCATACAGGAATTGGAGACATTGTAACATCCCCCTTCTTTGTTCGTATATTGAAATATAAGAGCACAGCAAAACAGCCTGCTGCGGCACAATGTATCACCAATGGTGATGGAGCAATTAAAAGAAACGCTAACCCTAAAGCAATAACTCTCTGTAGCCAGCCTAATTTATTTTCCCAGTATCCTTGAATTGCACCAGTAAACGAGTACAACCCAATAAGAGCAAAAACAAATATTTCAAACACCTCATACCAAGCTCCCCCCAGAAATGGTGAGTAAGCAAAGATAAGTGGCATAATGTAAATCCCTTTGGCAATCTTCCAGGATTCGATTCCTGTGGCCATAGGAGGTGTTTTTGCAATGGCAGCAGCTGTGAATGCAGTGAGGCATACAGGCGGTGTGACATTACTATCCTGACTTAACCAGAAAATAATCATATGAGCAGATAATAGAGCAAATGTTGCAGCCTCTCCTGTTACCGCAAGTTCACGAATCGTACCTGCAAGATCAGGCGGCACAGAGGCAAGCAGAGCTGTTGCCTCCTCTAGTCCCATAGCCTGACCCAACAGCGCCGCTTTTTCGGGGACAGCAATCATGAACATCGCTCGGGCCTCCTCGGACAACATCCCACCAGCGATCAATTCTATAATTTGATTATCAACTATAAGATTATATAAAGCTGGTGCAGACAAGGTTCCCAGCACAATATAGGCAGCAGTCACGGGCAACCCCATACCAAGTACAAGTGATGCCAGCGCAATCAGGACAATTGCAATAATCAGACTATGCCCTGCCCAGTTGGTAATCATCAGCGAAAAGGTGTTCCCTATCCCTGTTGTAGCAATAACATTAACAATCAACCCAACACTACAGAGCAGGATTGCTGTCATTATCATATTTCGTGCGCCAAGTGCCAACGCTTCAAAAATTGCCCGTATCCCCATTTTATTGGGAGTCAGCCATGAAGCAACAACAATTGCCATGATAGATATACCAGCTGCATAAGTTGGTGTAAAACCGATCACAAGCAGAGTAATCAATACAGTAATTGGCAGTAGAAACGGCAGACCGCCATCTTTAAGCACTTCCATTGCACTCTGTGTCTGATCTTCAACAACATGAATATTTGATCGTTTTGCCTCTATACGAACAAAAAATGCGACCGTTGCAAAATAGAGGATGGCCGGAAGGATACTCACCGTGACGATGGTCATATATGGAATTTGCGTATAACTCGCCATTACAAATGCACCTGCACCCATAATTGGAGGCATAAGCTGGCCACCAGTTGAGGCAGCAGCTTCAACTCCTGCAGCAAATTTGGGAGGAAACCCCGCTTTCTTCATTAAAGGAATTGTAATAACTCCTGTGGATGCGGTATTGGCCACGGCAGAACCTGAAATTGTACCGGTTAAGCCTGATGCAAACACTGCAACAAGACCGGGACCGCCAACGGTTTTACCCGCCACTGATCGTGCAAGATTAATAACAAAATCACCTGCTCCAGAACGAAGCAGGAAAGCTCCAAAAAGAATAAACATAAAGACAAAGGTTGATGAGATTCTGGCGATATTTCCGAAAATTCCATCATCACCATAGACAGAGCGGAATAGTATGGTTTCCGCTGTCAAACCGCTAAATTTAAAAACTCCGCTGAGCATTGCTCCCCACCAGCCGACATACGTCAGGGCAAGAACTATCAATACAGGGATAATCCATCCAGTGGTTCTTCGGGTAAGTTCAAGGGCAGAAAGAATCAACAGTGTACCGGCAATCCATTCGGGCCACTCAAGATGCACTCCACGAGCGTAGATGGCATCTTCCATTGAGATTAAGAATATGGCAGAAGCGGCAGTTATTAGACCAATAGCGATATCAGCTATAAGAATCCATCTGCTTCTGTTAGCGAGCGAGCCGCCGAACATGGGATACAAAAGGACACAGAGTATTGCAAAACCTGAATAATGCAGTGCATTTTGCCACAGTCCCGGCAAAATAACAAAGATATTGAAATAGATATGCAGTAATGAAACAGCAATCCCTATGACAAAAACAGCTTTTTCCACCCATTTTGATCCGTTCGATCTTTCTATCTCGCTTGT
>JAOZTO010000249.1 GCA_029942265.1 Desulfocapsa sp. | reverse complement strand
AGTGATCCCCAAAAAAGCCCAATAATCAGGTAAAGGCTGAAGGTTGCGTAAAGAACTTTGAGGGTAACCCGATTAGCATTTTTAATTTGAATCGTAAATGTATAGATAAGTAATGCGTAGAAGATTGTAAATAGAAAATCAGCACTGATATGACTAATCACCACAATCTCAAAATACCCAAGCCAATACAGAGTAAGAAGAGGCAGGAGTAAAAGAGCAGCAATAGAGCGTTGATTGTTTCGCTTATTGATTGCATATACTGCGCTTAAGAGTGCCATGGATAAAGAAATCTGGGCAAGAATCGCAAGAGATGGATATGGTATCAGGAAAGGACTGCCTACAATGTACAGGAGCAGTAGGAAAAGAAGATTTCTGGTGCCATGTCCAGTTATTGATTCGTTTTCGTTTGTATTTGTTGTTTTGGTCATTTTAGTTTATTGCTGTTTGTTTGGTAGTACTATAGGATGTTTTATGGCTCCCCGACACGCTTCTAGCACCCCAGGTTCGTTCAATATGGCTTGTTCACAATCCGGATCAAACGAACTTAAGGTACTATTAAAATATTAATAATTCAGCTGTTTAGCCTGTTTTGAACCCAACTTGAATATTTATCAAAATCGAAGAATTTTCAAATAATAATGAAAAAAATAGTTACCGCCACTGCGGTATTAATAATACTGTGTTTTTTGTACACAGTGCCTGCTAGTGCAGAACAACTTACTCTAAGGATGCTTATATGGGAAGGATATGCACCCATCGAAGCGCAGCAGGATTTTCAACGATTTATAAAGGGAAAATTTGATGTCGATCTGACCTTTCAAATTGACTATGCCTCTGATCCAGATGAGTTTTTCAATAAACTTCGAGCAGGGAAAGTGGATGTTATTAGCCCTGCTCATAATTTACCCAAAGATTCCAGATATAATCTCACCCAAAATGGTCTGACCATTCCTTTGAACCTGGAAAACATTCCGAACTACAAGAAACTCATGCCGAAACTATCTCGGCAATCCTGGGCAATTGATCAGGGGAATATCTATGCGATACCAATTGTGCATGGGGTGTATGGCCTGGCCTACAACTCAGCAAAAGTAAAGGAACCGCCTAAGAGCTGGTCAATATTCTGGGATCCCAAGTATTCCAAACACTATACGGTCAATCAGGATTACTATGAATTAAATGTTTATATTGCAGCTCTTGCTCTTGGGAATACAAAGGAGAATATCTTTCAATACGATAAAATAAAAGGTGAAGTACTTGAAAACAGGCTTCATGGCCTTGCAAAAAATGCAGGGAAATTCTGGCAAGGATTTGATCAGCCGGAGCATTACAAAGACGTTGTACTTGCAACTACCTGGAGATTTACGTTCCCGGATGAAGGCGGATTGTTTACCGACTGGCGTATGGCCGAACCACGTGAGGGAACGCTCTGGTTTATTGACACTATGATGCTCAGTAAAACCTTAAAAGACCAGAAGCTCTTACGCACTATTGCAGAGTTGTGGATCAATTTCTTGTTGGAACCAGAAAGTCAGGTGAAGTATTTAGCAAAAAAAATTGGCGTGTGTCCAGTAACTACTGAGGCCTGGGAAATTTATTCCAGGGAAATCCTCAGTTTTTCGGAACGTCAAAGGCTTAATCGCCTTTTTGAAAATCTTATTCCATGGCAAATTCTTAAAACAAGATCCAGAAATGCTTTTGATCTTTTGTGGAATGAAGCCCTTACTGAACGTAATTAACCCATTAATATGAAAAGTATAATGTTTTCTGGTCTACTTGCGAAACTGACAAAAAGAAAATCCCTTCGAACGGATTTTATGCTTTCACTCCTTCTGGCAATGGTGCCGGCTTTTCTCATATCCCTGTCTTTTGACTACTATTTTGTTTATACGCAGAATATGAGAAGCTTACGAATGGAGGCGGAAAGCAAAATGGTACGGGTGGCCAATACCCTGAAAAAACCTATCTGGCAATATGACATTGAATTTTTAGAGAAATACGCTGCAATATTAGTTGATGATCACGACCTGACAAGTGTCATCATTTTTGATGAACGTGGTCGTGAAGTGGTGCGCCAGGAAAGTCCCCCTTCGAGTAAAGAAATAAAGGGTATTCACTGGGCGTTGAATCGTGAAATTGTCCTGGATGACGAGAAAATTGGAATATTAGTGATCAATTTTAATAACAGCGAGATACGCACCCTTACACGACAGATGATACTGTCCGATATTCTTGTCATCTTGGCTGTGCTCTTTACTGTCTGGAGCGTTATCTGGTTTCTGATTATGCGTTATGTTCTTTCACCTCTTAAGATGATGAGAAACAGCTTCCATGGAATTTCAGAGGGAGATTATTCACAAAGAGTCATTCTTGAGGGAGACAATGAACTAGCGCCAATTGTGAAAGAGTTTAATGCCATGGTGGATCAGGTTGAATTGCGTGAGAATGCCTTGCGGGAAAGTGAGGTGAAATACAGGAACCTTGTTGAAAGTCCGTCAGACATTATCTTCACCACCGATATTGAAAACAGACTTGTTTTTATTAATCACAACTATGAAAAATGGACTGGTATTGAGAGAACGACCTTTTTGGGTCATTTTTTCTCAGAACTTTTTACCGATTCTACAGAGGTGATATTCGCAGAAATGGATTCCCTGTTTGACAAAGACAATGATACCCTCTACGAACAGGAGTTATTGACAAAAGATGGGACAACCATACCCGTCGAACTTAATTTCTCCATACAGCATGACAGTAACAATGAGGCTATTGGTGTAATTGGTATAGCTCGTGATATAGGTAATCGTCGAAAAGCTGAGAAGGAGCTTAGAAAGTATGAACAGATGGTCGCATCCGTTACAGATTACATGCTGCTGATCGACAGAGATTACACCGTTCAGGCAGTAAATTCTGCGTATCTTGAATCGGTTGCTGTGAACCGTCAGGATCTTATCGGATCTCAAATTCAATCTGTATTCAAAGATGGCGATTTTCAGGAGAATTTCCAACCCTATTTCGAAACGTGTCTGCAAGGAACAAACTCGAAACACCATGCCTTGCTATCCCTTGATGGCACTCCACCCAAGTATATGGCTATGACATTTTATGCCATTTTTGAAGAAGATGATGCTATTTCGGGTGTGATGGTGCATTTGAGGGATGTAACAGAGCAAAAAAAGTTGGAAGCAATGTTACAACAGAGCCAAAAAATGGAAGCAATAGGTACACTTGCTGGCGGAATTGCCCATGATTTCAACAACATCATCGGAGGTATTATCGGTTACGCAGAAATGATTGAAATCTTCGGTACCGATGCAACGCCAAAGTTGCAAGAACGAATTGAACATGTGTTGAAAGGTGCATATAGGGCAAAGGATTTAGTCCAACAGATATTAACATTCAGTCGTAATTCTGAGAGAAAAAATAAGTCTCTTGATCTTGATCTTATGGCAAAGGATGTTATGCGATTTTTACGGGCATCCATACCTTCAACCATTGAAATCGCTATCTTTGATCATTGTGAAGGCGCATCTGTTTGGGCAGATGAAACCTCGATCCACCAGATTTTAATGAACCTCTGTGCCAACGCCGCACATGCAATGCAGGATGGAGGAGGGAAGTTGTCCGTTGCTCTCTCCATTGAAAATGTTGGTAGTGTTACTGCAGAGAAAATCCACATTAAGGTTCTGGGAGATTATGTTAAGTTGTCGGTTAAAGATTCTGGAACTGGGATAGATGCTTCTGAAATTGAACGCATCTTCGAACCCTTCTACACCACCAAAAAAATAGGGGAGGGCACCGGAATGGGGCTTGCCGTCGTGCATGGAATTGTTAATTCTCTGTACGGTGCAGTAACCGTGGAAAGTAAGCCGGGCGCTGGAAGTACGTTCAGTGTCTATCTTCCTCAGCTTGATTTGGGGAAGGATGATGAAAACCAGAGTGTTATTTTAAAGGATGAAATTCCGTCTGGTAAGGGATGTATCCTGTTTATTGATGATGAGACAGAGCTTGTGGATTTCAGTACTGAAATATTGGAACATCTTGGCTATGAAGTCGTTAGTAAGTCCAACAGCATTGATGCGAGGGCAACTTTTTTGGCAGATCCCATGCGATTTGATCTAGTGATTGCTGATCAGACTATGCCGAACATCACCGGCATGGATCTTGCGAAGAAATTTCTTGAAGTACGCAAGGATATTCCCATCATATTGTGTACGGGGTATAGTGAGCCTAATTTGGAAAAAGATGCTATTGAATTAGGTGTTAAACGTTTTGTGAAAAAACCTTTTGGCGTTATGAGGTTGGCTGAGATTGTGAGCCAGGAAATTGCCTCTTAATTGGAAAAGTGTTAAGCTTTAAATGCTATTTGTGTAGTATTATAGTTCACAAGCCGGATCAAGCGAACCTGGGGCACTATCCAAACATTTACAGTTCAGTGGTTGAG
>JAOZTO010000248.1 GCA_029942265.1 Desulfocapsa sp. | reverse complement strand
CATATGCCTGTGCTTATTTTTAGAAAATTCTTCGATTTTAAACAAAATGCCTATTCTCGGACAAGCTCCTAGGCGGTCACTGTTTTCTTCGTATCTGAATTATCTGGCCTATGATCCTGATCTTGAAAATTATCTGAACCAAGATTGCTGCCTCGGGTTCTTATGGAAGTGTGCACCTGTTTTGCAGGATAAAGTATATCGGCTACTTCGAGATCGTGCAGGGTGGTGTTCATGGAGCGCTTACGATCAGTATGACATACCAAGGTGCTCACGAGTGAGCACCGTATCATTTAATCTGAGCTTTGATGGTAATCATGTATTAATTTGTCCACGTCATCTTAAATGGGCAAACCATTTGAACTCCAGTTTTTTTATCAGCCAGAGTATTATAAAGGTTATGGCCATATAGAATATGGCGGCTGTAAGAAAGGCCTCATATGGACTGTAAAATCTGGAATTAACTATTCGGGCAGCACCTGTGATATCAACGATGGTAATGACACTGGCAAGGGAACTTCCCTGGAGCATAAAAATAATTTCATTACTATAACTTGGCAAAGCCCTTCTGAATGCACTAGGAAGAATGATTCTTCGAAATCTCAAGAGCCTTGACATACCGGCAGCCTTGGCTGCTTCTACCTCACCGTGCGGTGTATTCTTAATGGCTCCCCTAATAATTTCTATGGTATAGGCACACGAGTTCAATGAAAAAGCAAAAAGGGCACAAAAATAAGCCTCTTTAAAGAAAACCCATAAAAAAGAATTCTTTATTAGCTCAAACTGCCCCATGCCATAATAGATAATAAACATTTGAATCAGGAGAGGGGTACCTCTGAAGCAATAGACATATACCCCGATAGTACCTGAGATAAAAAAGTTGTTTGAAGTTCTAAGAACTGCTAGTGGGATTGCAAAAATCAACCCGATGGCAAGAGAAGTTGATACCAGAAGCAGGGTATTTTTAAGACCTTCAAAGTAGATATCCAAATTTGAGAATATAATTGAAAAATCCATGATTAATCCTTTATGAACCCTGCGCTGTATTTTTTATTGAGCCAGTTTAAAATCAGGATGGAAATCGAAGTTAAAATCAGATAGATGATTGCAACCACAAGATAAAAAGTAAAAGGCATACGTGTAGCTCCAGCTGCAAAACTGGCCATCCTGACCATATCATTCAGCCCGATAATGGATACAAGAGCAGTTGTTTTCATTAAAACAAGCCAATTATTGCCAAATCCTGGGATTGCATGCCGAACCATCTGGGGAAATAAAATCCTATGAAAAACCTTAGAGCGAGACATACCATAGGCTGCTCCTGCTTCAAGCTGTCCTCCAGGAACTGCCAATATCGCCCCTCGGAAAGTTTCAGCCATATAAGCTCCAAAGATAAATCCAATGGTGGAAACACCAGCAACAAACGGGTTGATGTCAATATACTCGTTATACCCTACCATGGGGCCCAGCTGATTAATAAATATTTGGCCACCAAAAAAAACCAGCAACATGAGAACCAAATCCGGGACACTTCTGATAATGGTTGTATAAGCCGTTGCTGAAATAGTTAATATTCTGTTGCTTGATAGTTTTGCAAGGGCTGTGACAATACCAAGAAACATAGCAATCACAAGGGAAGCAAGGCACAATTCTATGGTAAGGATTGTGCCTTGTAGAATACTGGAGCCATATCCTTGAAGATTAAGCATTACTCTCCATATACGTTAAAGTCAAAGTACTTGTCCTGAACTTTTTTATAGGTTCCGTCTGCACGGATTTTGTCAATAGCGGCATTCAGTATGTTCACAAGTTCAGTGTCCTGTTTTCTTACAGCAATTCCGCTGCCAATACCGAACCATTTTGAGTCGACAAGATCGGGACCGATAAATTCAAAGTTTTTGCCCGCAGGTTTTTTTAAGAAACCTTCTGATGCTGCAATACTGTCTGTAACGAACATATCAAGTCGCCCGGAAGTCATATCAAGGTATAGATCATCCTGTGAACCGTACCTCTTGACAATGACGTCACTACCATAATTGTCTGTCAGATATGTATCATTGGTTGAGGCTCTTTGAACACCAATTGATTTACCTTTGAGGACAGCTGGGGAAAATTCTTTGATCGTTCCTTTTTTTACAACAAATCTTGCTGGTGTCTGATAATATTTATTAGAAAATGCAACTTTTTTCTTTCTTTCTTCAGTAATATTCATGGAGGCAATAATACAATCATATTTTTTTGCAAGAAGTGCCGGGATTAAACCGTCCCAGTCCATGGTAACCAGCACTATTTTAGCATCAGCAGCTTTTACAATGGCTTTGGCAATGTCAATATCAAAACCATCAAGTTTGCCTTCCGGTGTAACAAAACTGAACGGAGGATAAGCACCTTCTACACCCACTCGTATTGTTTTCCAGTTTTTGGCAAAAATATTTCCTACTGAAAGAATAATGCTCAAAACAACCAATGATACCAATAGTTTTTTCATACCAGCTCCTTTGTTAAGTTAAAATCAAACAAATCATTTATTCAGTTAACGATATAAATTCACGAAATCTTTGTGACTTCGGGGACTTAAAAACGAATCCGGGATCACCATCTTCTTCAATTATTCCACTGTCTAAAAAAATCACACGGGAAGAGACATCCCTTGCAAAACCCATTTCATGGGTTACGACAATCATGGTTCTTCCTTCTTGGGCCAGATCCTTCATAACCTGAAGAACTTCCCCTACAAGCTCAGGATCAAGGGCAGAAGTGGGTTCATCAAAGAGCATGACTTCAGGTTCTACGGCAAGGGCTCTAGCTATAGCAGCTCTCTGTTGTTGCCCACCAGAAAGTTGTGTCGGGTAGAAGTCTAACTTTTCTTTAATGCCAACTTTGTTCAAATAATATTTTGCTTTTTCAATAGCCTCAGCACGAGGAATTTTTAAAACATGGATCGGTGCTTCAATGACATTTTCAAGTATTGTCATATGGCTCCAAAGGTTAAACTGTTGGAAAACCATGGAGAGCTTAGAACGAATTCTTTCAACTTGTTTGATATCTTTTGGTTTATTTTCACCATTCCGATTCTTTTTAAGCAAAATCTCTTCTCCACAAACAGAAATTTTACCTTTGTTCGGTAGTTCTAGAAAATTGATACAGCGTAACATCGTACTTTTTCCAGATCCAGAAGATCCCAAAACAGAAATGACATCCCCTTTATGTGCCGTGAGAGAAATTCCATTGAGCACTTTAATGTCACCAAAGCTTTTGTGAAGATTCTCAACTGACAGTGCAATTTGATTTTTATCCATGAAATTTATCACCGTTTATTAATAAATATTGAATATTTCAATGTTATTCATCCATAATATCCAGCTCGAACTGAAGCACCAATAAAATTGCAAATCAAGCGTTCTGCATGGGTCATGGAAATATTTCCGACATCGTGTGTTGGCGCAATTTCAACCAAATCCATGCCAAGTACTCTTCCTTTATTAACTAAACCGTGGATGAGTTCTCGAATTTGTAGCCAAGTTAGGCCGCCAGGCGTTTGAGATATAACAGCAGGCATGATTGTAGGATCTATACCATCAGCATCAATGGTTAAATAATATGGTCCACCGTCAGGTATCCGGTCTAGTACAGTGCTCATACCAGCTTCGTGCATATCATATGCACTGATAATGTTGGAGCCATAGGCCAAAGCATCTTCTACTTCACCTGTACGGGCACTACCGATACCACGCATACCAATCTGCACTATTTGGTCGATCCACGGCATCTGTGAAGCACGTCTGATCGTACTTGAGTAGCCTTCTGTTTCACCATTGATCTCATCACGCCAGTCCAAATGAGCATCGATATGAATAAGTGTTATTGGGGTTTTGTGTACTTCAAGAGCACGAATTACTGGAATTGAAATGCCATGGTCGCCACCTAGAGTGACTAGAATCGTGTTCGCACCATAAATTTTTCTGGCTGTCTGTTCGGCTCGGCGGTAGTGCACTTTGTGATCAGTTGTATCAGCAGTAATGTTGCCACAATCTACTACTTTGATGTCATGCCCATCAAATAGAGATCCACCCAAATCATAATCAAAATGTGTTTTTGTATATGCTATATCTGATGGACTTGTCGCTTGGCGGATGGCATCAGGGGCTCTACTTTGGTCATTAGCAACTGCCGATGACTCATATGGCATACCGTAAGGAACGCCCAAGATGGCAATGTCTGCATCGAAGTTGTTTAGATTAGTAACCAAAGGAAAATTTAAAAAAGTGCAAGGAACTGCATCAGGTGAGTTAGTTAACTTTTGACTCATTTTCTCTTAATTCTCCTTTGAAAACTCTTGAGGCAACATTATTTACTGAAGAAACAATTGAATGATGATTAACTTTATACCTTTTATGGAAAAGACATCAATTGCGAAATTAGTGTTTTTTATTGTACTTTTTATGTATTG
>JAOZTO010000247.1 GCA_029942265.1 Desulfocapsa sp. | reverse complement strand
CTCTAAATATCATCCTGGCGGCTGATTTCAAATTCCCCAGTTTCAACAGCCTGTTTCAAAAAGAAATCGAGTGTTTCTTCAACGGATTGTTCAAGTGCAACAGATGGCTTCCAGTCTAGTAATCGTTCCGCTTTTTTAATGGAAGGTTTCCTGAAATTAACATCTTCATACCCCTTGCCGTAAAAACTGCGACTTTCAATAACCTTCATTCCAGCAAAAGGTGGAAATTTGTGTGCCAATGGGTGCTGTTTGAATTTTTCAACAAGAATTTCAGCAAGATTACGAATGGATGCTTCATTATAAGGGTTTCCAATATTAAATATTTGAGATTGACAAACATTATCTTTATTCTCAATTATTCGATAGAGGCAGTCTATACCATCTTTGACATCTGTGAAACACCGTTTTTGATACCCACCATCAACAAGTTGAATGGGAGTTCCTTCTGCTAGATTTAATATGAGCTGAGTAATGGCTCGTGATGACCCAATTCGTGCAGAAGCTAAGCTGTCAAGCCGTGAGCCAACCCAGTTAAATGGTCTGAAAAGTGTAAAGTCAAGTCCTTTTGTTGCACCATATGCCCAGATAACACGGTCAAGCAACTGCTTTGAGCAGGAGTATATCCAGCGCTGTTTTCTAATCGGACCAAGAACAAGCTGGGAGTTGTCTTCATTAAAATTTGGATCCTGACACATTCCATACACTTCAGATGTGGAAGGAAAAAGAACACGTTTTCCATATTTAGCACAATATCTGACAATACGAAGGTTCTCCTCAAAATCAAGCTCAAAAACTCTTAGAGGATTTTTTGTGTATTCAGCAGGAGTGGCAATGGCAACAAGTGGTAAAATAATATCACATTTGCGAACGTGATATTCAATCCATTCTCTTTGAATAGAGATGTCCCCCTCTGAAAAATAGAAATCAGGATGATCAAGCAGATGATGAATAGACTGAGAGCCAAGATCCATACCATGGACATCATAACGACCAGTATTAAGAAGAAATTCTGAAAGATGGCTACCGATAAACCCATCAGCGCCAAGAATAAGGACTGATTTTTTTCGTTTAGCAGCAAGAGTCTTTTTCACATCAGCCCCAAAGCGCATTCCTTTTACAAGAGACAAGGCAGTTACAAGATGGCGGCCACTGAGCATCAATCCATTATCATCAATCTGGCCAGCTTGAACCTTAATGGCACCTTTACCACAGGCAATAACAAAAGGATTTTCAGAAATAACCATTCCGGGTTGTTTGCCCTGATTGTCCTCAAGTGTTTCGACCTGCCAGAAAATTGATTTCCGAGTACCAAGAAAACTAAATGCGCCGGGATAAGGTCGGGTGACAGCACGAATAAGGTTACGTACATCTTCTGCGCTACGATTCCATTCTATTTCACCATCAGATGGCTTACGTCCACCATAGTAGGAAGAAAGTGTATGATCCTGGCCTGTTCGTGGAGCAGTCCCCTGGAGTATCTGTGGTAAAAGATTTTGCAGAAGAGTGGCACTTGCATCAGCAATTTTTTTGTGAAGACTTAAGGCTGTATCATTGCGATCAATCAGCACTTCTTCTTGACCAACAATATCTCCGTCATCCGGTTTTACAGTCATATGGTGTAAGGTAACACCACTTTTTTCTTCACCATTCACAATGACCCAGTTCACTGGACAGCGACCACGATACGCCGGAAGCAAAGAACCGTGTAGATTAAAACAGCCATATTTAGGGATGTCCAGTATCTCACTTCCAACCATGTTTCTGTAGTAAAAAGAAAAGATAATATCAGGCTTCATATCCTGAATTTTTTCAACCCAAAGGGGATGATTAATGTCTTCTGGTGCATACACTGGTAGGTCGTGAACAGCGGCTATCTCTGTAACAGAATCAAACCATGTGTTTTCACCAGGATCATCAGCATGGGTGAAAATAGCTTCAATTTCAAATCCTACTTCAAGTAAGGACTCGATGCCAATACAGCCAATTGTGTGATAACCTAATATAATTGCTTTCATAGTATCCAGTGTGGAAAATATTATTTTCTGTTTAGGGGAAAAATTTATTATAATTACTTCTTCTGATCAACTTTCACGCCAACAACATCTTGTATAAAAAATCTGGGCCTTGCTCGAACATCGTGATAAATGCGTCCTATATATTCGCCCAATAACCCCATTGCAATAAATTGCGCTCCAATAAAAAAATAAACCAAGGCAAACAAGGTAAAAACTCCGCCGACAGCCCATTCAACTCCGTAAATAAAGCGCAGAGCAAGAATAAGCAAACCAAACCCAAAGCCAGTGGCAGAAATAATTCCACCAACTATGGAGAGTAGTCGCAATGGATACGTTGTCATGGTTGTAACAAGGTCAAACATTAGGGAAATCAATTTAGCAAAACTGTATTTTGATTCTCCAAGAGTCCTTGCGGCATGTTCAACTTCAATTTCAGTCGTCACTCGTGCAAAACTGTTGGCTAGTACCGGAATAAAAGTTGAACGTTCATGGCACATGAGCATTGCATCAACAATGTGGCGTTTATAAAATCGCAACATGCAACCGTAGTCATGCATCATTACGCCGGTTGATTTTTGAACAGCGCGATTGACAAGTGAAGACGAAAACCTTCGGAAAAAGCTGTCATTGCGATTCACTCGAATAGTTCCGACCACATCAAAGTCCTCTCCAACTTCTATTAATCGTGGAATTTCTTCTGGTGGATTTTGAAGATCTGCATCAAGCGTTATTATAACTTCGCCTCGCACTTTTGAAAAACCTGCTATTATCGCATTATGCTGACCATAATTACGGTTAAGAAAAACTCCAAATAGCTTCCCAGGATTGTTTTCTGCCGCTTCTTTTATGAGTTGCGGGGAAGTGTCGGACGACCCATCATCAACTAACAGTATCTCAAATGACTTTGCAGTCTTGTAACAACTAAACAGAGTGCGTTGGATGAGTTCTTTAAGACAGGCTTCTTCGTTAAATACTGGAATAACCACTGAAAGAAATACCTCGTAGTCCCTGTCTGTTTGTATTTCATGTATCATAGCAAGTTTGTAAAAAGTTAAATATACGAATAAGGAGTGGTTTTATCAATTCAAACATTCTTTAATAGTACTGACAACTTCGTCAACGTCTGATAGACTCATATCAGGGAACAGTGGCAGTGAACAGATACGTTCTGAATTCCATTCTGAGGCTTGAAGACTCCCTATTGTTTGAGCTAAATTTTCACGATAATATTTCTGGAGATGAACCGCACGAAAATGTAATCCTGTTCCAATATTTTTTTCTTTAAGTACTTCCATAAACTGATTACGGTCAATTCCTTTCTTGTTATCAAGAACCCTCACAATAAACAGATGCCACGAATGTGTCTGGGAATACTCCGGAATATTCAAAGGTTTAATTTCATCTATCTGTTGAAGGAGTTCCCTGTATCGAGTCGCAAGTATCCTTCTTTTGGTATTAAATTCTTTTACTTTTCGTAGTTGCTTTACTCCTAGAACAGCAAGTATGTCGGGTAAATTGTATTTAAATCCAGGTTCAAATACTTGTGCCTGTGGAGAACGTCCCTGATTGCTTCGATCGTATGCATCAACACCTAAGCCATGAAATTTTAAACTGCGAACACGATCTAGCAATTGTTCATCATCCGAACAAACCATACCACCTTCACCACTGGTGATATTTTTTATTGGATGAAACGAGAATATAGCTGTTCCTGAATGCCCTATCATTTTATCTTTATAGGTTGTTCCTACGGCATGAGCGGCATCTTCTATTAAAGGGATATTATACCGTTTTGCAAGATTTCTTAAAGGATCAAGATCAACAGAGGCACCAGCATAATGAACAGGAATAATTGCTCTCGTTTTTGTCGTTATTTTCTGCTCAACCATATCAGCATCAGTCATAAGCGTATCTTTGTCAACATCAACAAAGACAGGAGTAGCGCCAGATAAGACGATTAGATTTACGGTGGATACCCATGTCATGGATGGCGTTATTACTTCATCACCTACGCCTATGCCAAGCGCCTGTAACACAACATGCATGCCAGCAGTTGCAGATGAGAGAGCCACTGCCCCTTTGCAGCCACAAAAGGAACAAAATTCATCCTCGAATGTTTTATTCCATTTTCCAGTCGTTATCCATCCTGAACGAAGAACTTCTGAGACGGCATCAATGTCATCATCACAGATAGATGGTTTAGAAAATGGCAGAAAATCTGATCGCATAATAAATACTTTCCTAAAAATTGGTATTAAAGAGCTTCACCAAAAAACAGAAAAAGAGCCTCGCTGATCTTTGATATCATTTACGTAGCGCAATGTATCAAAAAAAACATATTTTACAAAGAAAAAAAGGTAACTATTCGGCGAGTACCTGATAATTGGAAAAATATTGAATTGTAACGTAAATATTCGGATAGCACCCCATCTTCGCTTGATCCGGCCTGTTCACATATGAACCAATATAGTTCA
>JAOZTO010000246.1 GCA_029942265.1 Desulfocapsa sp. | reverse complement strand
GATGGCCTGAAGATGAGATGTATAGATGGGAAAGTTATTTCGTCCCCGTTCCTAAGTTACATTTAATAAAATACTTACGGAAGAAAGATGAATACCATAGCTAGTGATATACAAGACATGGCAATAAGAGGAAAAAAAGCAGCACGAAGTCTTGTTACGTTGTCCACCAAAGCAAAGAACAAGGTGCTTTTACAGATGGCCGCAGCTATTGATGCCAGAAGAGATTTTATTCAGGAAGAAAATAAAAAAGATCTCGAAGCTGCAAAAACGAAAGGGTTGTCGTCAGCCATGCTTGATCGTCTTAAACTTTCCGATTCTGTAATAGAATCAATGATGGCAGGTCTTGAAGAAGTGGCTGCTTTACCTGATCCTGTAGGAGAAGTAGAGAAAATGAACAAGCGGCCTAATGGTCTGCTTGTCGGTCGTATGCGTGTGCCCCTTGGTGTCATAGGGATGATTTATGAATCACGTCCCAATGTTACCGTAGATGCGGCTGCTCTTTGTTTAAAAGCTGGAAATGCAATTATCTTGAGGGGTGGTTCGGAGGCCATTCATTCTAATCGCGCCCTTGCAAAAATTCTCCAGGATGTTCTTGCAGAAGAGGCCATAACACCAGATGCTATCCAGGTGATAGCCGTTACAGATCGTGAAGCTGTAACGGCCATGCTTACCCAGGAAGAGCATATCGACCTTATTATTCCACGTGGAGGAGAAGGACTTATTCGCTTTGTCTCTGAAACCTCGCAAATTCCCGTTTTGAAACATTACAAAGGAGTTTGCCACATTTACGTTGATGCTGATGCTGATCTTGCACAAGCAACCCCAGTTATCATTAATTCAAAAACTCAACGCCCCGGTGTATGTAATGCTCTTGAAGGTCTGCTAATTAATAAAAGTATAGCTGAAGACTATTTGCCAAGTCTGGTTGAAGAATTGAAAAAGCATGGTGTGAAAATACTAGGTTGTAAAAATGCAATAAAGATTGTTTCAGATATTGTTCCTGCCACAGAAAGTGATTGGGGAACTGAATTTTTGAATCTTACACTCTGTCTTAAAATTGTTGATGATATGGACGAAGCGATTTCATATATCTATACCCATGGCTCTCGTCATACCGAGATTATACTCACAGAAAATTATACAAATGCCCAGCGTTTTATCAATGAAGTGGATGCCTCAGCCGTGATGGTGAACAGCTCTACACGTTTTAACGATGGCGGACAGCTTGGACTTGGAACTGAAATTGGAATAAGCACAACCAAGCTCCATGCTTATGGCCCAATGGGGCTTGAAGAACTAACCACCAGAAAATTTATCGTTTATGGACAGGGGCAGGTTAGGACTTGATTCGTAAGACTGGAATACTTGGTGGTACGTTTGACCCTGTTCACAAAGGTCATCTGGAACTCGCCATAGCTGCAAAAAAACTCTGTGGGCTTTCAGAGGTTGTATTGCTTCCTGCTGCCTCACCGCCGCACAAACAAAACAGGAATGTGGCAGATTTTTCTCACAGAGTCGCCATGTTGAATTGTGCCGTTAGTAAATATCCTGCACTTCAAACATCAACTATTGAACATCTACTACCATTTCCTTCTTATACCATTGATACTATTGAATATTTACAGCTTCACTCTGTTGGCCCCGTGGAATTTTATTTTATTACAGGTGCCGATGCCTTTCTTGATATTCTGTCTTGGAAAGAGTATCAAAAAATTCTTACTATTTGCCATTTTATAGTATTCTCAAGAGAAGGGCATACTATTCTCAAACTTAAAGAACTTGTCTTTGAGTTAGGCTTTAAAAAAAGAAAAAACAGATGGAAACAGCAAAAATCCGGAAAATCTATTTATATTTCATCAGAAAGTGTTTCCTCAATTTCTTCATCGAAGATTCGTAAACAGATAGCTGCTGGAAAATCTGTTAATAAAACAGTCCCCAAAAAAGTACTCAAGTATATTGAGGATCACGCTCTTTATCGTTGAATATTCATCAAAGCAGACAAACAATCCGGAATGCAATCAGCTAGTTCGGAGGCTGTATATCCAAAACTATTAACTCCATACAGTAAATCTCCGGCCATGCCATGTATATAAACACCTGCTGTTGTTGCCTGTTCGGGTGCTAAACCTTGAGTTAGTAAAGAAGCAATAATCCCTGAAAGAACGTCTCCCATTCCGCCAGTTGACATCCCTGGATTGCCACTACTATTTACACACAAAGCACCTGATGATGTCGCAACTATGGTATTGCAACCCTTTAGCAATACAACACAATCAATATCATTACAGCCATATATGGTACATGCTTCCTGTGTTGCTTGTACTCTGTTTTCTTGGATTTCTTGTGTGCTACAGCCGAGAAGTCGTGCCATTTCCCCAGGGTGTGGTGTTAAAATTCGTGATCCTGCTGGATTTGGTAAATGTTCACGGTGCCTGGCTAAACAGCTCAACGCATCGGCATCAAGAACCATGGGTACTTGGACACTTTCATATAAACTCATAACAAGTTCTTCTGTTGCACTCTCTGTTCCTATACCAGGGCCTAATACAACGGCATCTTTATTCTTTAACTGTTCCCTGATAAATATAAGATCGTCACTATGAAGAGATGAAATGGAAAAGGGTAGGGGGACAGTCATCGCTTCAATAAGTAGAGTCTCATATATCACATTGCATTTTTTAGGCGCAAAAAGACTTACAAGACCAGCACCCGTTCTAAGAGCACCTTTTACCACAAGGGCTGCAGCACCGGTTTTCCCTAAAGATCCTGCAAGGACAGCAAGGTGTCCATTGCTCCCTTTATGGGCAGTGGCATCACGTTTCAGGCAAGATATAGTTTTTGAGGTAGTTTTGTTGGTCAACAGTTCGGTTGTAAGTGCAACATGTTTCAGTACTTGCTTGGGAATCCCGATATCTAATACCTGGATTTTCCCAGAACATTTAGGACCGTCCAAGAGATAATGACCAGGTTTTGCGTAGCTGTATGTGGCAGTTGTGTGCGCATGAACACATTTTCCAAGTACCTTACCTGTATTTGAATCCAATCCAGACGGAATATCTACTGCAATTACAGGAATAGCATACCATTTACTGAAATCATTTATAAAATCAATGCATTCTCCATAATATCCTGTAACATCTCGTGCTAAACCTATTCCGAAGATGGCATCTACAATGGCATAACAAGGTTTTTTTTCGCTCACTAACTGAAGATGGAGTGTAGCAAGAGTTTCGATGGAGTTATCTGCGTTAATGATATGAAATGGGAATTGCAATTTACGAATAATTTCCATATTTAATGCAGCATCTCCCGTGAGAGAATCCGGGTCAGCTAAAAACACAAAATGTGGCTCACATCCAATTTGATGAAGGTGTCTGCCAATAACCAATCCGTCGCCACCATTATTTCCAGGCCCTACAAATATTAGAGCAAAAGCCCCTTTACCCTTAGCACTATCTAGTTCTTTATCCATCATGCGCACAGTTGCAAGCCCGGCATTTTCCATAAGAATCATGCCAGGAATCCTGTACCTATCAATAGCAATAGTATCAATTTGTTGCATTTCAACAGCATTGGCTAGTTTCATATTTGTTTCCGATTTGTCGTTTACAATAACTAAGAAAATGAAGGAATTTACGTATCCATCAGATTTGACAAGTTCGTTAAAAGGTCAAATTTCAGATGGAGAGTTTTTACGACGCTATCAGATTTTTAAGTTGGCTTTCTGTCTGTGGACATTCTATTCAATGGCTTCAACAATGATGAGTAAGGGGTCGGTAAGAAGTAACTTGGCATTTTCCGGTTGTAAATGTACTGTAAATCCAGCCAATTTTATATCTTCACAACCGCAGCGTAACTGGCTACGTGAGGATTGAAACAGGCAAGCGAGGCACTTACTTGCGGTTTACCGTGTTAGATTATAGAAAACGCTTTCAGGAATGCACCGGTAACACCAAGAATAGAAATTTACGGAAATAGTGAACATTCTTATGGTGAAGCTACGTTGATGTTCGTCACGGTGATCAAGTTTATCGGTGAGTTTGTCAATCGAGTTGATCATTTGCTCAAAACGTTTGTTAACATCGTCCTTCATGTCATCAAATCGTTTATCCATATCAGTGCGCAAGGAAGTTAAATCGCCCTGCATCCTTTCGAAGCGGTTCTCAAGGTGGTCAAACCGAATTTCAAAATATTTGGATGTGGGGATAATATTTGCGACAAGAATATCCAGCGTTTCCTAGTTCACAGGGAGTTGTTTCGGGATGGGACTCACTGTTTCTTTTTTTGGTTTTTCAGACATTTTTTCTCAATGATATGCATGTAAATAGGAGTATGCAGAATTTTGATACCCGATGTATTATCACATAATAACACATACAAAGAATGTAGGCAAGTAAGTCATGACAAGATCGTAAAAAGGTCAAATTTTGGATGGCTAAGTAGATAACTGAAGTTTCCTGATTTTTGTATATCCCATGGATGGCGCAATGCGCTACCA
>JAOZTO010000245.1 GCA_029942265.1 Desulfocapsa sp. | reverse complement strand
GTCTATTATAGGTTGGCTTCAAAGTAATAAATTTACCAATAATACCTACGAAGCCACCAAGTGCGCCAGAAAACTGGCCAAAGGCAGACATGAAGGCGATAAAATCCGCAACATTTATAGCCTTATCGCTTTGTAACTTAATTCCTATAACTGAATAAATCATTATTGTGGTTACTGTAGTGAAACTTCCTGAAATTATATTAACTTTTATTCCAAACTTTGCGCTTTCAAAGGAATTTGCAGCAAGGGCTGAGTATTTGTCTCCCCACCTCGAAAGTCCTAAAGCTTCCCTATCCATAACTTTTAATTTGGTAAGACCGTTAAAAGTCTGATAGGCCAATCCAACTACTTCACCTGCCAATTCTGATTCCTTACGAATATATTTATAGCTAAAATATGTAAACAACAAAGATAAGAGAGAAGACAAACCAGCAATCCCAACTCCCAATACAGCTAAATCAGGAGAATAGTGGAACATCATAGTCAGACTTGTAATTGCAAATATGCCTCCAAGAATAGCACCCACATTAGCATTAATTAATGCAGACTGTATTTTACTAACACCAAATGCTCGATCAACTAAATCTCCAGAGCTGTATTTTTTAAAGAACTGTAAAGGCATTTTCAAGAGTCTGTCTATCATTGCACCCTGCAAAAAAGTACCCGCTCTTGTTTCTATTCTTGTCATGCACAAGCTGGATACAGTTTCAAACATCATGGCACCAACTGAGGCAAATATAAGTAGCAGCAATACATTTTTTGTAAAAGAAATATCAGAATAATAGATTCCCTCTGATATAATCAGATTTGTCGCAATAGGAAAAAATGTACCTAAAAATGCCAAGATAACGCCAGTCAAAAGCATAATAGAAAGATTGTAGCCGTTATTTAGGAATATCAGCTTCATTAAATCTTTCATTCCAATTTTCTTGTCATTTAGTACAGGATGAAGTGTAAAAACATATGGATATATTCTTTTTTTATTTTCATTATCAATATAGTCTCGAGATCGCGTACTGTTATTTACGTAAACATACCTTCCTTTTTTTACGATTACACTTAACGGATGAGAGGACTTTTTATCAAAGGCGATAAAGGGTAAACCTGGTTTTTTATGCCAATTATCAGGTAGCTTAACCTGTCTGATAAAAAAATTATTCTCTCGGCCTATATGCTTTACATATTCAACCATGGTTGTGAAACTATCAAGTTGGACTTTAGGCTTTTTAGTTTTAATACCAAATTGTTTTGCAACAAGTGCTATCGTTTCAAATAGTTTCGAACCGTGGTCTGTTTCAAAACTTTTTTTGAATATATCCCCACCTTCCAGAACAAACTCTGATTGTGCTTTGCATCTCGAGATATCATCAGATTTGTTTTTTATATGTTGATTAAACCTTCGTTTTTCTTCTTCAATGAGATGCAGGTAAAGATTATTCAGATTAGAATAAAAAAAGGTGACGATTTCCTTAATAACAGATAAACCACCATGCTTTAAAACTTCTGTAGTTTCAAAAATGTCGGCTTTTCCATCAGACAGAGAAACGTATGCAATGGATTGATTTATTGGTAAAAACTCAATATTATCGGGTATGATAAAGTTTCCATACTTATTGATTGGCTTAAGATCGCTACAGTTTTTAATCCACTTAAGATCGTAGCATGAAATATATTGCTGAGTACTAAATCCATTATCTGTACCCGAAACGTATTTCAATTTTTCGTTATTTTTAAAGATATCAACAGAGGAGATGATTGAGAAAATTGAAGTCAACCAACCATTTAAAGAAGTAGATATTTGCGTGTAATAGTTGTCGTTGTTTTTATATTCTTCAACAGCTAAAACGGTTTCAACATTAATCCTTCCGACAATTTTATAAGAAAAATGTAACGAATGGGGAGATATATCGTTATCTGCATTTTGTGATGAGATATCAAAACAGAAAATAGTATCGCCTTTTTTATATTGTCCTAAGGCAATTTGTTTTTTCGCAATTGTATCTTCTTTATAACACACAAGAAAGACATCAACGCACCCCTCATTGATGATAAGTGATTCGTCAGATCTATCAAAATGAATAAAACTGCCTGGACTAAATTTTCTTATTGATACAGTCATCTTTTTTATAATTGTTTAAGTCGATGGTTTGCCTAACTACTCAGCCTCAATTAATCTATTATAATAGCCTTTCTGCTCTACAAGGTGAGCATGTGTTCCCCGTTCAACAATGTTGCCACTGTCCAGTACAATTATCTCATCGCAATCTCGTACAGCACTCAATCTATGGGCTATAATTATTAAAGAACACCCATAAGACCATATTCTTTCATAAATATATTTTTCTCGTATAGGGTCAAGAGCACTGGTTGCTTCATCAAGGATCAAAATACTGGGATTAATCAGAAGAGACCTTGCAATTTCCATTCGCTGGAGCTGTCCTCCACTGAAATTTCCACCACCCTCGTAAATTTCACACTCGAACGCATCTTTCCTTGAAGCTATTTCATCATAAATGCCTGCATCTACCGTGACTTTTTTCAAATCTTCTGAGGAAATATTATCATCCCAAAATGTGAGATTTCCTCTAATACTACCTTTGAAAAAAAATGGTGACTGATCAACCATCGAAAGGGAATTTGCTAAAAGTTCAGGATCAATCTTGTCAATAGAGACACCATCAAGGAGCACTTCACCTTCCCACGGAAGAAATAGGCCTGAAATAAGGTTTGCTATCGTGCTTTTTCCGCTACCTGATGTTCCAACCAATGCTATTCTGTCGCCAGGATTAAGTGTTAAATTGAATTTTTTAATTAATGGCGGTTTAAGCCTGCTGTAACCAAAAGTTACATTTTTTAATTCAACTTTTCCTGTCAGTTTATAAGCCTTGTTTGTCTCCGTTTCTTGACAAGGCGTACCATCCCCACCTGTTGATTTTGATTTATCAATATTCTTGGAATGTTTATAATCAACTGGGCAATCAAGAACATCATCGATTCTTTTGATTTCAACTGCTATCTGCTGAAGTTGACCACCGAAAGAAATAATACTATTTATCGGGCCGTTAAACTGTGATGCCAACAGCTGAAAACCGATCAAACCACCCAGGCTGATTTCTCCCTGTATAATTAAATAAGCTCCCACTCCAAGTGTCAGTGCTCCTGACAAAGATCCGCAAAAACTTAATACATTACCAGTAATTAGATTAAGCACAGTCAACTGCATCCCTGCATTTGTTGCATTCGCCTGATATGACGACCATTTATTGAAAAAATCCCCCTCATTACCTGAACACTTCAAAGACTCTATATTTGAAATTCCATTTATGGTTAAACCTGTCAACTTGGCACTAACCATCATGGATCTCATCCCGATGTCCCTTTTATTTCTCTTTGTGAAGAAAAATAACAGAACATTTATCGCTACAAAAAAGAGCGATAGGAGTGTTAGCTTTACATTATATAAGAACATTACGCCAAGATACACTACGGCCTGAATCAGCTGGAATAAATTTGCACTAATACCACTTGATATAACCTTTGTTATGGAATTGACTGCTCCTAATCTTGATATGACATCTCCAACTGATCTCTGACTAAAAAAATTCATCGGGACCTTGAGTAAATGCCACATAAACTCATAGGATGAGCTTACCGATAATTTCATATTAAAACGTACAATAAAAGATTCAAGTATCCAGTTTATTGCTATTTTACTAATTACAACAAGGGTCATTATTGTTATGAAACCGTTAAGGTACAGAAGTTCTTTCTTAACCAAGATTTCATCGATAAATACTTTGCTCATACCGGGAAGGACAATTCCCGGAATAATCAAGGTTAGGCTTAAAAGTAGCGCTAGGATAACATGACCTTTATGCGGCAATACCCTCCTCAGGACATTTAGCAAAACATTGTCTCGATTTTTTGTCTTTTGAAATTTTTCACAAGGGGTGAGAGTTATAAAAACCTGAGAAAATTTCTGTTTAAATTCCTTTTCATTTATAGTTCGAGGGCCATAGGCAGGATCATTAATATAGTATTTTTTACCTTTAATACCTTCCAGTACAAGAAAATGATTTCTTTCCCAATATAAAATGAGTGGCATATCATATGATTTTAATTTATCGGGGGGAGAATCCGCCATTAGTTTAAATCCATCTGCCTCCATTCCATGCTGTCTGGCAGCAGCTATAAGGTCTGCGGCATTGGATCCGTCACGGGAAACTCCACAGTCAAAACGAAGTTTTTCAAGTGGAATATGCCTTCCATAATATGCAAGTACTATGGCCAATGAAGCAGCAGCGCACTCCACTGCTTCCATTTGAATTATAGTTGGAGTTTTAACTTTATGTGAACTAAAAAACATTGTATTCACTGTTGTCTTTTTAAAAGGGGTGAATTGGTGATGATTCAACGATAAGCCTAGTTACCTACCCAAAGCTAAAACTAGTACCTATACCCAATAAATTCTCTTAAATATGGTATAATAAGGGTAATGGGTCTTC
>JAOZTO010000244.1 GCA_029942265.1 Desulfocapsa sp. | reverse complement strand
TCGACAAGAACAGCGTGCCCGTCATCGACAAGCAATACACTCTGCCCCATTCCCACATCAAGTATAACTACCTGTAAATTTGCCGTATAAGCATTTGAAGAATAGCAAACAAACACGATGATTCCCAAAATTTCTTTAATCCATTTATTCATCGCTTGACTCTTGATATTGAGTATCCGAGTTGTTTTCAGTAGTCAGCAGATACGCAAGAAACATTCCAAGTGCAGCAGAAAATAGATTTAACCAGACATCACGCCAATCACCAACACGGCTGGCAAGGAAATATTGAAACAATTCATCCAGGCCAGGAAGTAACACGCAGACAAGAGTTGCGAATTTTTGTTCCAATACTTTCTGTGAAAGAAAGCCAAACAGACCAAATATCGCAATATGTATTTTTTCCACAAAGGGAAGATGTATATAAAAGAGGAGCGCAAGTGCTGCAATCCAAATCAAATGAAATGCGTCCGTGGATACACCAGCTCTCGACAGGGCGACAAGGTAAGAAAAAACTACCCCTACGAGAAGCACACCCAGACCCATTACCAAGCTATCTGTGGAATAATGTCCCATGATATAATGCTGTAACTCTCTACCATAGAAAGAAAATAGAGGGATTGAGCAGAGCGATACCAGCCAGACAAAAATCATGTTTTTTTTCATACGAGCGTTTGTAAAAATAATTTATGAGTCTGTTGATTTAATAGCATTTTGGTTCGATGTCGAGATAAATGGAAAATTTTACCGCAGGCATATAGTTGATATTCCGAGGATAAAATTTTTCATTTAACGAAGAGATCGGGACAGATAGCGAGGTACGAGACTTCGAAAGGCATTAAATCAACAGGCTCATTTATGGGTTTACGGTCGCCTTAAGATAACTATTCAAGACCCCACAGGCAATGTGTGGTATTATTGATCACATCAAATGTAAATGTTCGGCTAGCACCCCCATTTTCGTTTGATCCGGCTTGTTCACATATGAACAAATATTGTTCACAAGCCGGATCAAACGAACTTGGGGCACTATCCAAACATTTATTATACTGAAATTTATCACAAACAAACAACAGATTATGACTACTTCCACAAAGAAACATCATTCCGGAACATTTCCCGAACTCAGTCCCGATACTGTACTGAGTCTTGTTGAATCAGCACTCTCGCTGTCCTGTACAAATATTTGCAGACCGCTCAACAGCTATATAAATCGGGTTTTTGAGCTTGAGGATTCTGAAGGAACAGGACTGGTAGTGAAATTTTATCGTCCTGCCCGCTGGTCAAAGGCGGCATTGCAGGATGAGCATGATTTTCTCCTTGAACTCAACGAACAGGAGATCCCTGTTATTCCTCCTTTGCTTCTACACGATGGTACAACACTGGGAGAGCACGAGAATATGTACTTCAGTGTCTTCCCTCGCTGTGGCGGTAGAAGTTACGACGAGTTCAACGAAGAGCAATGGCTGGAAATTGGGCATTTACTTGGACGTTGTCACGCAGTCGGTGGAGTTCATCAGGCTCGTAACAGAATACGCATGGCTCCTGATCATTCCACAGCAAAACAAGTTCAATATATTATAGACAGCGGACTCATCCATGAAGATGCTTTAAGCCAGAAATTATCTTCTCTAAGTGAAGAACTGATTGCTGAAATAGTACCACTGTTCAACGATACCACCATGAGCAGAATCCATGGTGACTGTCACTGTTCCAATATCATTTATCGTCCCGGAGAATCGTTTTTTCTTATTGATTTTGACGATATGGTCATGGGGCCTCCTGTTCAGGACATATGGATGTTGCTTCCGGGAACACCTCAGGAATCACTGCTGGAAATTGACTTGTTCTTAGAAGGATACGAAACTTTCTGTCATTTTGACAAACGAAGTTTTCGTCTTATTGAACCTCTCCGCGCCATGCGTTTTATACACTATATTGCGTGGTTGACTCATCAATACTTAGCAGACGGGTCAGCTCCTCTCATTCCTGGATTTGGATCTCAGGAATATTGGGAAACTGAAATTGCCGACCTTGAGGACCAACTCAAACGAATTAGAAAAAATTCAGATGATCTACTACACATGTTCTAAGCACTTGTCCAAGGATAGGCTTTTTATTCAAAATCGAAAAACAAATATACACCAATATTACAATATATTGAACGTAGGTAATTATGAAACCACTACAGATGGCTCCACAAACAGATTGTGCCTGCACCCAAAAAAAACCTGAACAAAAACCCAGCAAAAACCCTCTTTCAGGCGGTACATATCTCGCCCTTGGTGGAATAGCAATTGCTGGTTGGTACGCTATCTATTCTCAACTTCTTCCCTTTTCTCATTTTCTGACATACACTGTTTTTGGGATTCAGAAAGAGAGTCATCTTGGAGCATCCGTACAGTTTTTTTTGTATGATGCGCCCAAGGTCTTACTACTCCTTACACTTATTGTCTTTGCAATCGGTATACTCCGTACATTTGTCACACCAGAAAGAACCCGAAAGATCCTCGCCAACAGAAGAGAAGCCACTGGAAATGTTTTTGCGGCACTTTTTGGGATCATAACCCCATTCTGTTCCTGTTCCGCGACCCCACTTTTTATTGGATTTGTTCAGGCTGGAGTCCCTCTGGGAGTTACCCTTTCATTTCTCATAGCAGCACCACTAATCAATGAGATTGCACTCGTTCTGCTTTACGGCCTTCTGGGCTGGAAAATTGCCGCACTGTATCTTGCCACAGGTCTTTCAATTGCAATCACAGCTGGTTGGATTATTGGAAAAATGGGAATGGAAGATCAGATCGAAGATTGGATACAGGAAATGCGCAACAGCCAGACTATCGTCCTGGAACAGCAATTTACCTGGCACGATCGGATATCCTCTGGTAAAGAAGCGGTGGTTGATATTGTTGCCAAAGTATGGGGATACGTATTGGCAGGAATTCTTGTTGGCGCACTTATCCACGGATATGTACCTGAAAACCTCATGGCCTCAATTATGGGAAAAGATGCATGGTGGTCTGTACCAGCCGCAGTTCTTATCGGTATTCCAATGTATTCCAATGCCGCAGGTATGGTTCCAATCGTAAGTGCTCTGCTCGGAAAAGGAGCGGCTCTTGGTACTGTCCTTGCCTTTATGATGAGTGTTATTGCACTATCACTTCCTGAAATGCTTATCCTTCGTAAAGTTTTAAAACCAAAACTCATCGCAACGTTTATTCTTGTGGTTGGATGCGGTATCCTCTTTACCGGATATCTTTTTAATCTTGTGATATAAAATTCCAGTAACTGTTCAGGTTTATGCCAATTATCGGGTACTCGCTGAATAGTTACAAATTCCCTAATGTGACTTGCGTATTCCATTATTTTTACTGGTATTTCTGATTTCATTGGACTACAATTGTAACTATAGAAATCATTTATTTTTTCAGGAGAAGTAGAATGCAGAAATACCTTTTTATCCTCGTACTTATACTCATTTCTGGCTGTGCCCAGTTTAGTGAAATAGATAAGACACAATTTGTGATTACCGATCAAACTGTATTGGATAAAACAAATGACCTCATGTGGGCAGCGTCTGATAACCGACAAAACCAGACTTGGAAAGAGGCCGTGGACTATTGCGAAATGTTTGATGGTGGCGGCTACGACGACTGGCGCATGCCAACAATAGCTGATCTACAGACTCTTATGACTCATCAAATTAGCAAAGAAAATGATATTATAGACATTTCATCTGACTTTATATGGGCGGATGAAACAGATGACAGTAAAGCTGCTTTCTGCCATTTACAAAATCGTAACTGTTCCTGGATGGAGCAGGCAATTTCAATATCACTGCGCGCCCTTCCTGTTCGTGATAACACTACACATACTGACCAGGCAACAACGGACACAGCGCCAGCAGTACCAGTAATTAAATCGCAGTCAACAACACAGCGATTGCAGATTATTGACCTTCTCCACAAGCAGAAACTTATCACAGAAGAAGAATATACTCGAAAGAAAGCAGAAATTCTTGATGGCATCTGAAAAAACCACCTCTTTTCCCTGCCACATTATATCCGCTATTCCCAGTGACACCGACAAAGCTTTTCAGGATCTTAAAAGGGACATGAATCCTGAGTACGCCCATGTCTTTCTGGATAAAATACAGCGTTACAGCCTAAAACCTGATCGAGCTCTTTTTCTTGCTAGCTATCAAGAAAATTTCATAGGATTTGCAACTATTATTAACCAATCGCAAGTCCCCAAAGAATTAAACCAGGAAATCATTCATACACTACAGCCCTATGCCTGTGGCACTGGGCTTATGGTACTCCCTGAATTTAGGCATAAAGGCGTTGCTTCAAAGCTTGTGAATCAGTGGGAAATTTGGGCTTACCGCAATAATTTACTAGGTGTATGGGTCGTAACCCATAAAATGGCAGAATGGTACACGCACTGCTTCCACTATACATTACAAGGAACAGTCACACGTCACGGTGTCAATAAAACGATACTTGCCAAAAA
>JAOZTO010000243.1 GCA_029942265.1 Desulfocapsa sp. | reverse complement strand
GTTCGAGATATTGGAAGAAACAAGTGGACGTAAGGTTTTTAATGGGAAAGTATCATTGGAGAAATCTTCCTCTCTCAATGATGAGGATTTCTACAATAAAAATTATAATGGCACAAACGTGTATTCGTGTGATTTCTCAGCATTTGAGAAACCTGGGAAGTATCGATTGTACATTGAAGGGGTCGGTTGCTCGTATCCATTTTCCATTAAGAGAACGAGTCTGAGGGGGCCGTTCTATAAAATGCTTAGAGCCTTTTATTTACAGAGAAGTGGAATAGATAAAAAACCACCCTACACTAAGCAACGTTATTCAAGGGCTTTTCATCCTGATGATGGTACGATAGTCTATTCCTCAAACACCCCTCTTGAGGGCACCTGTAACGGTTTTCGAGGTTGCGACGATAATTTTATTGATCTGCTTGCCGGGAAGACAGAGCGTGCGCGCGTGAACTCATGGGGAGGGTATTTTGATGCCGGTGATTGGGATCGCCGGATTCAACATCTAGCTGTCAGCAACGCTCTGCTCGATTTGTATTCATTTTTTCCTGGTTTTTTTAGCACTTTTAGCTTGAATATCCCTGAGTCAGGTGACGGTCTTCCAGACATTGTAGATGAAGCATTATGGGGACTTGATTTTTTCTCTCGTATGCAGGACAGTGATGGTGGCGTTCGAGGTGGAATTGAATCTGAGGAGCACCCCAAATATGGAGAAACAAGCTGGCAGCACTCACATGAAATTTATGCGTATGCCCCAGGGGTGTGGTCAAGTTATCTTTATGCTGCCGCTGCATCCAGAGCTTCTTGGGTTTTGTCAAGCGTAGATTCATCTTTAGCTTCCCGTTATCGGCAACAGGCAGTGAAGGCGTATGCATGGGCAGAACATCGCTATGCAAAGAAGGATAAAGAGTATTCGTTTGAAGTCATTGATGCTCGTAACTTGGCTTCAGCTGCGTTATATAGATGTACTGGAGAAAAAAAATATGATACTATTTTTCTCAAAACGACAGTTTTCACCAAACATGATATGCCGCTTCGTAAGGATGAAAAGTATGAACAGGGAGATGCTGCCTGGATTTATGCTGGAATTCAAGATAGAGATGTGAACCAGGAGGTGTGGATAAATTGCAGAAAAGCTATTATTCAACAAGCAAATGTCTTACTCGTAGCTCAACAGGATGCCGGATATAAATGGATGAAAGATCCAGCACGACCTCCTTTTGCGGGTGCTTTTACTATTCCCCTTGCAAAGGAAATTGTGTGGGCGTATTTCTTAACAAAAGAAAAAAAGTATATTCGTGGAGCTGAACTTGCCACGTTGACAGGAAGTGGGGCAAACCCTTTGAATATGTCATATATTACTGGAACTGGATATAAATCTCCTGAAAATTTGCTTCACATGGATTCACGAATTACTGGGCAGAAAGTACCAGATGGGATTACAGTATTGGGACCTCTTGATAATAGCTTTTTAGGAGGGAAGGATAACCCGTACCATAAGATAGTTGCTCAGTATTGCTACCCAGAGATATCTAAATGGCCAGTTATTGAAAGCTACTGGGATGTATTCTGGTACCCCATGATGTGCGAATATACAATCGATACGATGAGTAGCAATATTTATATATGGGGGTTGATTACAGCCCGAGACAATTTCTCTGAGACAGTTGGACGCACTTCACAGGTCAAATCTAAGGAGTAATGTGTGTTTATGGATGAATTAAAGCCTCATTTGCGAATTCTTGGTACTCGTGGAATACCTGCAAAACACGGTGGATTTGAAACCTTTGCGAACTTTCTGGCACCTTATATGGTCGAAAATGGCTGGCGTGTTACGGTGTATTGTCAAGGAGAAGGAAGGGGAGGACTCATAGAATCGAGCTGGTGTGGTGTGAGGCTTGTCACTATTCCAGTTCATCAGAGTGGAGCTCTAGGAACAATTGTTTTTGATTATCGGTCTGTTCGCCATGCAACAACAGAGAATGGTGTCGCCTTGACTCTTGGATATAATACTGCGTTGTTCAACTATTTTTTAAAATGGGCGAAAATCCCTAACGTGGTAAACATGGATGGGCTTGAATGGAAACGGGAAAAGTGGAGCGTTCCTGCTCGTATCTGGCTCTATTTGAATGAACGCCTTGCATGTTTTAGTGCTAACCATCTTATTGCAGATCATCCTGAAATTAAAAAGCACCTTCAGAGGATTACAAAAAAAACATCGATTACGATGATACCATATGGTGCTCCTGATATTAGAAAATGTAGTTCTGAACCACTGAAATGTTTTGAGCTGACACCTGAAAAATATATACTTTTGATCGCAAGACCTGAACCTGAAAATTCAGTTCTTGAAGTTGTATCTGCTTTTTCGAGCACACAAAAAAGTGTGAAGCTGGTAGTTCTTGGAGAGTATGACCTTAATCACCCGTATCAAAGAAAAGTGTTGGATGCTGCAAATAATCAGGTAGTATTTCTTGGAGCGATTTATAGTCAGGAAATTGTCATGTCACTTCGATTTCATTGTCTTTTTTATGTGCATGGGCACACCGTCGGTGGAACAAATCCATCCCTTATCGAAGCAATGGGAGCAGGGAATGCAGTACTTGCCCATGATAATATATTTAATCGATGGGTGGTTGGTGACAATGGTGGCAGGTTTTTTAAAGATATTGCTTCGTGTCACGTAGAAATGGAAAGAATGATAGCAAGTAAAAACCTACGTACAGCTATGCAACAGGGAGTTAGAAAAAGATTTGAAGAAGAATTTACATGGGATAAAGTTTTAACTGATTATTTAGCTATACTTTCGGAGGTAGTTGAAGAATGAATGAATTTTTATCAAGTAGCCATGGTAAGAGTGACCCTTATCAGGAAGATGCCCCTTTACTGATCCCTATTATCGATGGACTTATAATTTTTTGTTCTCTTTTTTTTAGTGGTTTTCTGTATTGGCAGTTTTTCGATAAATTATTTTTGGATAAAATGAGGATATGGTTGGATATTTGGTACAGTGAGTATCTTCAGGTTGCTGTGTTTGCACTCGGTCTCTTTTTTCTTTTTACTATTGTTCTAAATACTTATAAATCCGGTACAAGTATGAGACGCAGGATTTATTTGTATCCTTTCCTGACTCCTTGGGCTGGTACTGTTTTTCTTCTGCTTCTAGTGAGTGTGGGAACACAGTCTGCTGATAATTTCTCTCGGAAAATCGTCATGGCTTGGTTTGTAGCCGTTCCTGTGTTGATGGCTTTGTGGCGTTTACTCTATGGTCTGGTACTTTATCCGAAAATATATCATAAATTAAAAAGAATTCGTACGGCACTTCTTGGTGATCATGAGAGTATTAATGATATTGCGCGGTACTTGGAAGAAACACCCTACTTGGCAACTGAGTTAATAGGTAATTATGATGATCGCCTTCCAGGGAATGTACGTAAAGGAAAACTTGATTTCCCTTACATTGGCAGTTTTAGCCAGTGTATTCAAGATGCGCATGATAATAAATTTGACCTTGTCTATATTTGTATGCCATTGTTTGCACAAGACCGGGTGGATGGGTTAATTAAATCTTTTTCAGACACAACAGTTTCGGTGTCTTATATTTTTCCTACTGAATTATTCATAAATGTATTACGCCCTACACTACAGAGTATATCAGGCCATTACGCAGTAGGTGTTTTTGAAAGTCCACATACAGGATTAAACAGTGATGTGAAAAGAATGGAAGACATTGTTCTTGGCAGTATTATTCTTTTACTCATTACTTTACCCATGATAGTCATAGCTGCCTTGATAAAAGTAACATCACCAGGACCTATATTATTCAAACAACATCGTTATGGTCTTAGTGGAAAGGAATTTGTGATGTATAAATTTCGATCAATGACTACAGCAGATGATGGCGATGAAATTAAGCAAGCAGTACGGCATGACACTCGTGTAACTGCCCTTGGAAAATTTCTCAGAAAAACGTCCTTGGATGAATTACCTCAGTTTATAAATGTATTGAAAGGTGAAATGTCTATAGTCGGACCTCGTCCCCATGCTGTTGCACATAATGAAGAATTCCGAAAATTAATCCCCGGTTATATGTTGCGTCATAAGGTGAAACCAGGGATTACTGGACTAGCGCAGGTAATGGGGTTTCGGGGTGAGACAGATACCTGTGATAAAATGGAAGGTAGAGTTCGATATGATTTGGAGTATATCCAGAACTGGAATGTAAGGCTGGATCTGAAGATAATATTTCTTACTCTGTTTAAAGGGTTTGTTGGCAAAGATGTGTATTGAGAATAAGAAAGGAAGAAAAGATACCCCACCGGTACTGATTCGAAACTACATACCTGAGATGCAGATGGCAAGAGGCATCGGAATCGTATTAGTAAGCTTGGGACATAGTGAACCAATCAAAGAAGCATTTCCATTGGTTTTTAGTGTCATTTATAGTTTCCATATGCCTTTGTTTTTCTTTATGTCAGGCTTTTTCTCTGTTTCCTTGTTGAAAAAGAGCTGGTTCAAGGAAGTTTTACCTAAAA
>JAOZTO010000242.1 GCA_029942265.1 Desulfocapsa sp. | reverse complement strand
AATATGAAGTTTTTTACAAATCCATCGTGATTTCAGACTTTTTACGAGTCCATCATTATTACGGATTATCAATGAAAACGGTTCCTAGTCACCATTTGGTATATGGCACTCTGAATGATTATGTTACTGGCGAAGAACTTGTTGATACTGATGACGAACGAGTGCGACAGGGTATTTCTCGGCTGCTGGTAGAGAAACATGGGTATTTAAAAGAAGAGCTTGAGCCACGGTGTTTTATTGAAACTCTGTTTAATGCTCAATTTGTTCGTTCAAATATCGAGCTTGTGGTCAGTTTGAACGAACATAAGAAGTTTCTTATTATTCGTTATGGCGCAGGATCGCTAGTGAGTCGTGAACGGTCAGCCATTGCAGCAGCACGGGTTCTTGAAAAAGAGTATCAAATCCCTTATGCTGTGGTGACAAATGGTCGTGATGCTGAATTGCTTGACACTGCAACTGGTGAAGTTGTAGCTAATGGAATGGATGCGATTCCATCCCGTGCTTCTGCACTGAAAATGGCTGGGGATTGTTTGTTTTTGCCACCTCCGGAAGGAAAAAAACGAGAAGGTGAGATGCGAATTTTAAATGCTTTTGATGTGGAAGTTTGTTGTCGAAGTATTTAAGGTAGCTTTAATTACACACTGTGTGGGGCTTGTCTCCATACAATAATTTCAATGACGAGAGAAGAACGATGAGAATAGATAAAAATCAATGGAGTAAAACAAGCTGGCAGAATCACACAGCTTTGCAGCAACCTAAATGGCCTGATATGGCATCACATGATGAAGTTGTCAAAACCCTCTCCCATCTTCCACCTCTTGTTTTTGCAGGTGAAATTCGTGATTTGAAAGCAATGCTGGCTAAAGCTGTCACAGGAGACGCCTTTCTTATACAGGGAGGAGACTGTTCAGAAGATTTTTCTCAGGTAACGGCTCCAAAGATTCGTGAGACATTACGGGTGCTTCTTCAAATGGCTGTCGTTTTAACTTATGCTGGTGGAAAGCCAGTTGTTAAAGTGGGACGTATCGCCGGACAATTTGCAAAGCCACGTTCTGCTGATATGGAAACTGTGAATGGGGTTGAGATCCCTTCCTATCGTGGTGATATGGTGAATAGTCCGGAACCTCTGCAATCATCTCGCATTCCCGATCCGGGCCGTATGCTCCAGGGATACAATATGGCTGCTTCTACCTTGAATCTATTGCGTGCGTATACCCGTGGTGGTTTTGCTGCTCTGCATAGAGTTTCAAAGTGGAATTTGGAGTTTGTGAAACAGTCACCTATGGGACGTAATTATGAAAGGCTGGGAAAACAGATTAATCAAGCCTTGCAGTTTATGGAAACCATCGGTATTGATCCAGATAGTCCTCAAATGAAGCAGGCACAGGTATTTACTTCTCATGAAGCCTTGTTACTTGGTTATGAAACAGCACTTACCCGTGAAGATTCAACACGGGGAGGATGGTATGACTGTTCTGCTCATATGCTTTGGATTGGTGAACGAACTCGGCAGGTAGATGGTGCGCATGTGGAGTTTTTACGTGGGGTTAATAATCCAATTGGAGTGAAAATTGGACCCGATTATGATCTTGATAATGTGAAGCAGCTTATTACTGCCTTGAATCCTGAAAATGAAGCGGGCCGATTAACGCTAATTACCAGGCTTGGGACAAAAAAAATCGAGAAAGTTCTTCCGCCGCTACTTCGAGAGATTAAGCGCGAAGGTTTTAATATTGTTTGGAATTGTGATCCCATGCATGCCAATACCTACACAGCTAAAAGTGGACATAAAACCAGGAATTTCAACGATATTCTTTCAGAAATAACCTGTTTCTTTGAAACACACTGGGCGGAAGGGACGATTCCTGGTGGAATCCATCTTGAGATGACCGGTGAAAATGTTACAGAGTGTACAGGGGGAGCCAGGAATATTGTTGATGAAGAACTTGCAAATAATTATCTCACAACATGTGATCCGCGTTTGAACGCAGAGCAGAGCTTGGAAGTTGCCTTTCAAATCGCCGATATGATAAGGAGTTAAAAAGGTTATGAATAAAAAAATATCCCTGATTGTATTGCTAGGTATGCTGCTGTCAGTTGCTTTTTGTCAGGCTGCTGATAGTGAAGCAATTTCTGGAAAAATTATAACTGGATTTCGTATTTTAGATGTTGATCCTTCTTCTAAAAGTAATCATTTCACCGTGTATCGTGGAGATTATATTAAGTTTAATTATCCCGTTACATTTGCATCGTTAATCTTTGCCATACCCAAGCTACAGTACAAAGATACACTTTTTCCGGAACCGCCCAAATCTCCTTTTTTTAAAATGAAGGCAACCGGACAATATGCGTTTACGCTTGGTGGTGGAGGGGGAAATATTACGGTAGTTGATCTTGTCCGTCCCAATTATACAGAAGTGACAGCTGCTGAAGGGGCGGATATTTTAAATAACCTGCATCCTTTTATTCTGGATGTTCGAACACCTGCTGAATATCAACAGGTTCATATTGAAGGAACCCATCTTATTCCTATTCAGCAGTTACAGGCCAGAATTGGAGAGCTGAAATCCAAAAAACATGAGGATATTTTTATTTACTGTGCAACCGGTAACAGATCAACAGTTGCATCACGGATTTTGGCTGACAAAGGATTTAAACGGATTTACAATCTTCGTTATGGTGTGTACGACTGGGCACGCAAGGGATACCCTTACAAAACCGGAAAATGAATGATCAGTTTTGAAAAACTTCAGGTGTGGGAGTACAATTTTTCTTGAAATATGTGCCATTGGCATGGTAGCGTAATTATATGAAGATAAATAAAGAGATTGTAGATGGGGTTCTTGTTGTTACGTGTAGTGGTTCACGACTTTCTGCCCCTCTGGCACAGAATTTTTTTTACTCCTTAAAAGGTTTTTTCCAAAAAAAACGTATGGGGATAGTACTCGATTTTTCCGATGTTGAATTTGTTGACTCCGCAAGCCTTGGTAAGATTATTCGTTATTCTCAACAACTCAATAGTCATGATCGGTTGGTACTGTGTGGTGTGAATGAGATGGTTCTGAGCCTGTTGAAGATGGCTCGAATGGATCAAGTTTTTACGCATGTGGTAAGTATTAAGGACGCTATATCCACAGTCATAAATGGGTCATCAGAGACGGAAGGCACAACAGAGCCCACCCCAGCAGTGCCTACGATGAAAAGTTTTGATGATGGCCCCCTGCCTTCTTTACAGTTGGAGGATAGTGCAACGGTTCAGGAAGTTGACAACAGTGAAAGCAGGAAGCACCAAAGGCTCAATAATACGCAGATTGTGGAAGAAAATATTGGAGTATACTGCACCAGTGTTTCTACAGGAAAGCGTTCTTCGGCAGTTATCAAAGATATTTCACCAGGAGGCTTCTGCTTAACATCGCAAGCCACGTTCCCCGTTGGCAATGAGTATATCGTGGAAGGGCGCATCGGAACAATATTTCGTTTTAAAGAACATGCGATTGTTCGCAATGATCGGAACAACATATATGGCTTTGAGTTTCTTAAACCTTCCGAAAAAACCACCTCATTTTTACATCAACTTATGGGTTCTATGGGGGCAGGATCAGCCAAATGAAAATTTACGCAACGAGAAGCAGATGGAGAGTTTTTGCGACGCCATCATGGCTTAATGTATGCAAATGCATCGTTTTGCAAATTTATGAGAGCAACAACCCCCGCTGGTATTACATCACATTCATCAATAAGTTGGTTATCCTGAATATTAAAATTTTTCATGGCATTTTTGCAGACTTGGAACCTGACGTTTTCTTCTGCTAATTCCTTGATCTGCTCAAGAAATGGACCCCCATTATCACATGTTAGTAAATTGGCCGCAGGGCCATTGAGAACTACGACCAAGTCGTGATCTGTATGGGGAATTGCATTTAATAAATTGGTGATATTGTTGAGTGCCAGATGCATCACAGCATTGTCATTTTGATCCACATGGAAAACTGCTTTGTAGCTCATGGTAATTTTGTCCTTGTAAAAAAGTTAATGTATTCCAAGTAGATCTTCACGGAGATTATCGCTAACAGGGGCATCTCCAATCCAGATAGAAAGTAGAGCCTGATTGAAACTAGCTCCTTTAATTGTTCCTTTAAGATCTTCTGCAATTGTGACTGTAGTACCATTTTCTGGTGTGTAATCAAGAATTATTTCATCTCCCTCATGCACATCTACAAAAAAGGTATTAAATGCCTGTATCTGCGTTTGAAGATCATGCAATTGTCCTGAACTGAGGTTTGTGGCAAAACCTTCGTTCCAGCCATCAGTTAATTTTTCCTTACCAACCGTATCGTAAAGTATATGCATTGTCATTCGTTTTTTTCCTGACGTGGTCAATATTTCTTTTGCATTAGCCGATGGGTGTTCTAAATAAAGCTCTGCGATATAGATATTAAAGAAAAATTTTGACCGAATACCAGCTCCGTTAAGCTGTAGATCCGTACCGATAGTCTCTGGAATCGTAACATTTTCAATTTCAAGAGCAGTAGCTGTCGTACTGTAAAAAAGAAAAACAAAACACATAATA
>JAOZTO010000241.1 GCA_029942265.1 Desulfocapsa sp. | reverse complement strand
TTTTTCGAAGTCTGCGCTTATCTACAAATCCATCTTAAATTCAGACTTTTTGCGAATCCATCAAATATAACAATTAATAACGGTAAGAGCGACATCATGATAAAAAACCCAATTCCATGGCCTAACGGTGCGAAATGCGCTGTAGCCATAACATTTGATATGGATGCTGATAGCATACTTCATTCCGAGTATCCGAAAAATTCCATTAACCAGATTGCTGCTTTATCTGTGCTGCGCTATGGACCTGAAGTTGCGATCCCACGTATATTGGACACTTATAAACAGCTTGATATTCAGCAAACGTTTTTTGTGCCCGGTTGGTGCATTGAAAATTACCCTTCAACCGTAAAGGCTATGGTGGACGCCGGACACGAAGTTGCCCATCACGGTTATCTGCATGAGTTTCCCGGTTCCTGTAGTCGAGAAGAGGAACATCGCTTGCTTAAACGTGGAATTAAAATCATCGAAAATGCCACTGGACAAAGGCCGAAAGGTTGGCGAGCGCCGTGGTATGATTTTTCAGGAAATTCAGCAGATTTACTGATTGAAGAAGGGTTTATTTATGATTCATCCTTAATGGGAGATGACATTCCATATATTTTAAAAACGGATAGTGGGAAGTTGATAGAGTTTCCATGTCATAATGGCGTGGATGACTGGCCGCAGTTTGCCAATTATACGGATTTTAAATATGAAATGCCGATTAAAACACCATCAAAAGGGGTGGAAATTTTTCGGGAAGAATTTGATGCGATGTATAAGTACGGAGGACTGTGGATTAGTGTCTGGCACCCATTTGTTATAGGACGATTAGCAAACTGGATCAAGACTGTAGAATTAATTGAGTATATGAAATCCAAGGGTGATGTCTGGTTTGCAAAGTTAGAAGATATTGCAACCCATGTTCAGCAGTGTATTGATGATGGAAGTTATACGCCAAGAATTGACGACCTGCCCTATTATAGTAGCAATATATACGATATCGAAAGGAGATAATAAAATGACAACACCAAAACAAGATGGTTACTATATGCCTGCTGAGTGGCATCCACATCAGGCATGTTTTATGGCATGGCCTTGCGCAGCTGAAACATTTGCCCCAGCACCAATGGATCTTGCAAGTGCTCACAAGGCAGCTAAGAAGTGTTACGGTGAAGTGGCTAGAGCTGTATCACGTTTTGAACCTGTGTACATGTTGACAAACAAGGAAGATATTGAAGAAACAAAAACAATTTGCGGCCCCGATATCAACGTTATTGAAGCCCAGATTGATGATGGTTGGTTTCGAGATACAGGACCGACATTTGTTATTAACAAAACAGGGGATATAGCAGGAGTCAATTGGATTTTTAACGGATGGGGTAATAGATCACCTCATGAACTGGACAATAAAGTTGCCGGTGAGTTGTTGAAGCAATTGGATATAAAACGTTATGATGCTCCTCTTATTCTTGAAGGTGGTGGAATCCATGTAGACGGTGAAGGCACTGTACTGGTAACAGAAGGGTGCCAACTCAATAAAAATCGAAACCCTAATATGAGTAAAGCTGAGACGGAAGAGTATCTCAGAGAATATTTGAATGCAGAAAAAACAATATGGTTGTGCGGAGATCGTAACCAAACTGTGACTGATGGCCATGTTGATGGAATTGCAAGTTATATCAAACCAGGCAGGGTGTTACTTGCAACGACAGATGATAAAAACCACCCTGACTATGAAACATTTCAAAAAAATAAAGAAATAATCAACAACACGCCTGATGCGAAGGGAAGGAAGATTGAAATAGTCGAGATAACTGAACCTTTTGAACGCCTCGATAACGGGACTCAGGTAAAAGGTCTTTACGTTAATTTTTATATGGCTAATGGGGGAATAGTTCTACCGAAATTTGGATTTCCGGAACATGACCAGGCTGCGCTTGATATCTTTAAACGTGAATTCCCAGATCGAGAAATCATACAGATATCTTCACGGATTGTGCTTTTTGGTGGAGGCAATATCCATTGCATTACACAGCAGCAGCCAAAAGCGATTTAAGGTCACCTTGAAAGTTTGCAACACAATGTAAATCTATATAGTTGGAAATTATAACAATGATTGATGACATACATTCAAAAACGCTTGAGTGGATTAATGCCGGACATCAAGTGGCTATAGCAACAGTTATTGGCACAAAAGGATCGTCTCCGCGGCCAGTAGGAAGCCAAATGGTGGCGGCTGACAACGGAGCCTTTATAGGATCTATTTCTGGTGGATGTGCTGAAGGGGCTGTTGTTGCCGAATTGTTGGATATAATAGGCCATGGTAAGTCGAAACGCTTTACTTTGAACATCAATCAAAACCAATTACAACCGATCAGTCTTACCTGTGGTGGTGAGATAGAAGTATTTCTGGAAAAAGTAAGTGATGTAACATGGCTGAAAAAGTTAATTGAACTTAGCCAAACTGGCCAGGGAGCTTGTATCTGCACAGACTTAGAAACCGGCAACAAAACTATAGTTCCATTTACAACAACCGATCATGACAGTGAGCAGGGAAGTCAATTTGTGCAAGCCGTTGATCATCTTCGAAGCAATGGGAAAAATTTTATAGTAAAGATTGCTGATCGTAATTGCTTTTTCCAGGCAATTCAGCCGCCATTACAGTTGATAGTTGTTGGTGCAGTACATATTGCGCAACAACTAACTGCCATGGCACGAGCACATGGTTATATTGTTATTCTTATAGATCCTCGTAATGACTTTGCTACCAAGAGTCGATTCCCCAATATTAATATCATAGAAGCATGGCCAGCAGTTGCCATAAAACAAATCCAGTTGGATAAGCGAACCGCAATTGTGGTATTAAGCCATGATCCCAAACTTGACGACCCAGCTCTGAAAGAAGCTTTGGCATCCGATGCGTTCTATATCGGTGCTCTGGGGAGCAAAAAAACGCATGCTGGACGCATACAACGGTTACAAAAACTTGGGTTCTCCAAAAGCGTTCTTGGTCGTATTTGTGGACCTGTAGGGATATCTATTGGTGCCATGACCCCAGAGGAAATAGCTGTTTCGATCATGGCAGAAATTATTCAAAGGTACAGAGTTAAGAATGAATAAGCACGCAACCGCTGGCTTAATACTAGCGGCAGGAATGTCTACACGTATGGGGCAACCCAAACAGCTTATTACTATTGATGGCCGATCAATTGTGGAACGAGTGACTGAAGCTGCGCTGGCCTCACGACTTGATAGTGTAGTGCTTATACTTGGTCATCAGGCTGAGGATATTATTAAACATCTGGGAGATATGTGCTCGCATCCTAAATTGTTGATAGTAACGAACGAGGACTTCGAGGCTGGGATGTCAACCTCAATCCATTTAGGTCTTTCCCATATCCGAGATAAATACAATTCCGTGATGATTCTGCTTGGAGATCTTCCACTACTCAGTTGCTCCATAATTGATACTATATTAGATGCTTTTCACATCAGCGATAAACTAATTTGTCTACCAATCCGCAATGGCCAAAAGGGGCATCCTGTATGTCTTGGGAAATTATTTTTCAATGATCTCATGACTCTTGAAGGTGATTTGGTTGCCCGCAATATTATTCTTAATAACAAAGATGCTGTGAACTTGGTCGAGGTTGACGAATATGGTTGTTATTTCGATATAGATACACCGCAGGATTTGGTACAATTCAGAAAGTATTTTAATGCCTAATTGTTCCGGTGTTACAATATTTTTTTAATAAACAGATAAACATCTCTCTAGTAGAATTAACAAACTTTAGTGCATTTGAATTAACCGATTTTATAGGGATTATTTCATTTGCCTTGAGTGGATTTTTGATCGCAGTTCATCATAAACTTGATATCTTAGGTATTATTATTACCGCCTTCCTAACAGCTCTTGGCGGTGGAATGGTTCGAGATGTCATTGCCAACAAAGGCCCTTATATTTTCACCAATCCTCTGCCTGTTACCCTTGTTATTGCAACTGTTTGTATTGCTATTGTCTTAAAACTTCATAAAATTACTGACATTGAAGGGAAAACGGCCTTTGTCATTTCGGATACAATTGGGCTGATATCCTTTTCTATAACCGGTGCTATGCTGGCTATCGAAGTTGACTTTAATTTTGTGGGTGTTCTTCTCCTGGCATTTATTGCTGCTATTGGAGGAGGGACTATTCGTGATGTTATTGTTAGTCGTATGCCTGTTTTTTTAGTCAGTGACTTTTATGGAAGTATTGCATTAATTGTTGCTTCTATTGTGTATGCTGTTGACATGTTTGGAAAAACATCATCGTTTAGTTTGTTGGTTATTTTTATTTTTGGAGTTTGCTTGAGGCTGCTTGCTTATTACAGACGATGGCAACTACCTAAGCTTTCATAAGGATAATGAACTAGGGACTTTCGTTCATCTCGACATTGAACAAAAATGTGTTTAACTCAACAGGCTTACAAAAACCTACCCAGAGAGGTAATAGGCAAGCTGAAAAAACAATAGTATACATTATTATATCAACGTTAAATTCCAAACAACATACGTAAATATTCGGCTAGCACCCCATCTTCGTTCGATCCGGCTTGTTCACATATGAA
>JAOZTO010000240.1 GCA_029942265.1 Desulfocapsa sp. | reverse complement strand
TCGCTTGATCCGGCCTGTGAACTATATTGGTTCATATGTGAACAGGCCGGATCAAACGAAGATGGGGGGCTAGCCGAATATTTACTGATAAACTCGTAAAAAGATAACATTTGAAACGGCTTAGTAAAGATTGCCTAAAAAGAATACCCTTGATAATAACATTATACTCTATTTATTATCAAATTGTTGCCCCTATTTATTCTACGGAACATATTTTATGATTCAATTTTCAACACATACCATCAGATTATTGTTCATTACGCTACTTGCAATGTTGCTTTCATCCTGTGGGTTTTCTACTAACACAGCTTACTTCCTAGGCTCAGACAATCAAACAGATTCAACCGTCGAATCTGTTGCCAACGACTCTGACTTAGAGCTTATTGAGGCAGAGACTGCAACTTCTCTATCAGAAGAGCTTACGATTCTGAGTAAAACAGGATCATGGCAGACAGATCCATCATCGCTTAATCAGAACCAGGAAGTAGCCTACGATTTTCCAATTGTTATCAACAAACAAGTTGAAGCCTATCTTGATATTTTCCAAAACAAACAACGATCTACATTTAAGCGCTGGCTAGCACGATCGGGTAAGTATGTCCCGATGTTTAAAAAAGAGTTGCGTGAAGCCGGGCTGCCAGAAGATCTTGCTTATCTGGCAATGATCGAAAGTGGTTTTAAACAACGTGCTTTTTCCCGGGCAAAAGCAGTAGGACTCTGGCAATTCATGAAGGCAACAGGAAAGGAATATAATCTACGAATTGACAGGTACGTTGACGAACGTCGACACGCGGAAAAATCCACTAAAGCAGCTGTTGCCTTCTTATCAGACTTATATGCTAATTTTGGTGACTGGCATCTTGCTGTGGCTGGTTACAATGCAGGTGGAGGCAAAATCAGACGCGGCCTAAAACGCTACCAAACTGATAATTTTTGGAGCCTGGCCACGCACAAATATCTAAAACTTGAAACTAAGCGATATGTTCCTAAACTTATCGCCGCTATAATCATAGCCAAAAATCCTGAAAAATATGGGTTTACAAATATTGCGTATGAAACACCACTTGCCTATGAGACACTGCGTGTTGGCCCCGGATTAAGTCTCAACGCTGTCGCCATAGTTTGTGATACAGACAGTACAGTTATAAAACAACTTAACCAGGAATTGAAAACAGGCAGGACTCCTTTCAACAAAAGTCATTATGATGTGCAGATTCCAATTAATAAAAAAGAGTTAGCAGAAGCAAACCTTCCAAAGTTAAATAGTGTTGTTCGTACCGGATACAAAACTCACAAAATCCGTAGAGGTGATACTCTTTCTAAAATTTGTAAACAGTACAACATCAACAAAACAACGCTCCTCAAAATCAATAATTTGAGAAGCAGTAAATTGATCGCCGGAAAAAACCTTCGCATTCCTTACAGCAGTGCGCAGTACCGTCTGGTTAAGAAAGGGGTCAATGGAAATATTGTAGTCAACGACCTCACCATGCATACAATCAAGCAAGGTGAAACACTTTCTAAAATTGCCGATACATACAATGTTCCTGTGGACCTAATTGTCACTTGGAATGGGCTTGCAAGTGTTCATAAAATCAGAGCCGGACAGCAGCTTGCACTTTACATTATAGATGACAATACAACTGTAACTGTTACAAACACACCCCAGTCTCTACACCGTAATGTCGCTTCTGTTCCCTCTGATAATTCATCAATTATTGTTCTTTCTGAACAGAAAAAAATTGCCAGTTCCAAAAGAAAAATTAGCAAACACCAAATAAGCTGGTATCAGGTTCGTAAAGGCGACTCACTCTGGACAATAGCCAGGAAATTTAATCTTTCCACCAAACAGTTAAAATCTCTTAACAAACTTAAATCAAACCGCATTCAACCCGGAATCAAGTTGAAAATAAGTAATGTTTAATGGTATATGAGTACTACTGTACAAACTCGGCACACCTTTACCATTGCGACACCCATAAAATATGCAAAACACATTATTCCCCTCAGTTGATTATCCCACTGATGTCCACACACTCACACATGAGGGAAGAACTATTCTTCTCATCGGCACTGCCCATATTTCTCAAGAATCAGTTAAACTTGTGGAAAAAGTTATTTCCCAAGAACAACCAGATTGCGTCTGCATTGAACTTGACGATAAACGCTATACAGCTCTCACTCAGAAAAAAAAATGGCAGTCACTAGATTTAAAACAGATCATAAAGAACAAGCAACTCTCAACTCTTTTGATTAATCTTTTAATGGCCTCGTATCAAAAAAAACTGGGTGGACAACTTGGCATAAAACCAGGTGCCGAACTTCTCGCTGCTGCAAAAATGGCCACAGAAAACAATATTCCCATTTCCCTTTGTGACCGTGATGTTCGGATAACTCTGCGCAGAGCTTGGAAGTCCACCTCTTTTTTCAAAAAAGGATACCTGCTCACTACTCTTTTTGCCTCTCTTTTTGATTCAACCGAAATCAATGAGGAGAAACTCGCCGAGATGAAGCAGAAAGATGTACTCACAGAGTTAATGGATGAAATGGGTAGTGTATTGCCCGATGTTAAACGAGTACTCATTGATGAACGAGACATTTATCTCTCTGAGAAGATCAAAGAATCTTCTGGGGAACGACTCGTTGCTGTTGTAGGTGCAGGTCATGTTGCTGGAATCACATCAGCTTTCAACAATGACCACAGCAAAGATATTCAGGAAATATCTACTATTCCTCCAATTTCAAAGATATGGAAAATTCTTGGATGGTCTATCCCTCTTCTGATTATTGGCTCTATAGTCACAATCGGAATGCAGAAAGGTATGGCTGATGCAGGATCAAATCTCCTATACTGGATACTTGCAAACGGCATTCCATCTGCCATTGGCGGAATACTTGCGCTAGCCAACCCTCTCACTATTCTTGGTGTTTTTGCAGCAGCACCCATAACCAGCCTGACTCCCGTTATTGGTGCTGGGTATGTGGCCGCATTTATACAAGTTATGAGAACCCCACCTGTGGTAAAAGAGTTTGAAACTGTAGGCGATGACATGGGATCATTTACAGGCTGGTGGAAAAACAAACTCTTACGTGTATTTTTAGTCTTTCTCTTTACAGGGATTGGTTCCTCCATCGGCACTTATGTCGGTGGCTATGAAATTATTAAAAACCTTATTAGCTGACACTATTATGACTAACACAAACAAAGACGAGCAAAAAGAAATACCTGTTCTTACTTCCAGACAGAAAAAGTTCCTTAAAGGATTAGGACATTCCCTCAGTCCTGTTGTTTCCATTGGAAAAGACGGCCTGGGTGATAAATTGGTAAAAGCTACAAATCTTGAGTTAAGTCGCCATGAACTCATTAAGATAAAAGTTGGCAAAAGCAGTCCAGCATCCAAACAGGAAACAGCCGAGCTTCTTATAAGTGGAAGCGACAGTAGCTTGGTTCAAATTATTGGGAACACCATCCTCCTATACAAGAATAATCCCGAGATCATGAAAGATAAGCAGATCAGGCTTCCGCACTAAAAACTCGAACAACAAAGTTTAAGTTGCCCGTTCTCTCGCTCTTCCCTACTCCAATGTGAACATATCTGAGGGTGTAGTTTGCGAAGCCACATGCAGACGGCATAAATGTTCTTCAGCAACTACCGCATGGGCACTCTTCATAGCAAGCTCTGGCGTGTTATTTTTTTCACTCAAATGTGCAAGAATTATAAATTGCAATTTATCGTGGAGAAGTGTTGCAAGAAAAGCGGACGCTTCTTCGTTGGCGAGATGACCTTGTGATGAGCGTACTCGTTGTTGCAAACTGAGGGGATAGGGACCTGTTTTCAACATTTGGGGATCATGATTAAACTCAAGAATGAGTGCATCACAATGACTTAACCTGCTGGAAATAAGGTGTGAGACCTTACCGGTATCAGTACAACAGGCAATGCTACTATTGGCATCTCGGATAAGGAATCCCACCGGATCAATAGTATCATGAGAAATTCTGAACGATCGTATTTCAAGATCATTACACTGCGTCACCGTTCCAGTCTCAAACTCCACACGTTTATGGAGTTTTCTGATTCGTTTGTCCCCTCCTGTAAAGGTCCCTTCATTAGCATAAACAGGAATCCGATAGCGTCTTGATATTACTCCGGCACCACAGATATGATCTCCATGTTCATGGGTAAGAAACACTCCGTTAAGGGATTCCATCTCCCTACCATGCACAGCTAGGCGTTTGGCAAGCTCCTTTCCTGAAAATCCTGCATCGATAAGGATTGATGTGTTTCCTGATTCAATATAGAGGGAGTTTCCCTTGCTGCCAGATCCAAGAACTGAAAATTTCATCGATTCTGCAATCCAGTATGACCAAAACCACCTGTTCCTCGTGAGCTTGTATCAAGTTCTGTCACAAGTTCTAATTGTGCGTGTACAACAGGAGCAGGAACAAGCTGTGCTATTCGATCACCACGGTTTATGGTAAAAGCGGTCTGGCTAAGATTGACCAACGCAACCTTTACTTCACCACGATAATCGGCATCGATAGTTCCCGGACTGTTAATGACGGTAATACCATGGTTCACAGCAAGGCCACTTCTTGGTCTTACCTGAATTTCATATCCTT
>JAOZTO010000239.1 GCA_029942265.1 Desulfocapsa sp. | reverse complement strand
GAAAGGGAAAGCTACTTACAGGGACAGGAGTTTGATAAAGCAAGGTGCGGTTAATTGGACGTTTACAATATTTACACTTACAAATTATATTTCTTAAAATTTTCAGCCTGTTCAAACACATCCTGATACACTTCATCACGACTAATTTCAGGCGGATAACCATGCTCAGCCAACAACATTATTAAATCCATTTTCAATTCCGATTTAATATCATCACGCTGGTTCCAGTCGGTGTATTTTGCTTTATCATCGACCACTTTTTTAACCGCCCTGGATAGCTCGATCAGTTTATCATCGGCGTATTCAAAATTGTATTTATGGGCGAGGGCTTTCAATATATCGTAGAAGGCTTTTTCTTCAAAGCTAATATTCAGGTCGTTATCCGGTTCCAGTTCCTGTTTGATACTTTCTATTAAATCAAGAATGGAATCGGTAATTTCCTCGTGCAACTGTTCCACATCCACATCACGCTCGTTATATTTATTCACAAGCAACTGAAACTTTTCCGTAAAATCCACGCCTTTGATTTTATTAACTTTTTTAAGATCACCAATGGCTTTCTTCAACAACTGTTGCAGGAGTTTTATTCTGGTATTCGGCATTTGGATAGTGCTGATTTTTTCCAGATACGCATCATCAAAAATATCCACCTGGGATGCTGCTTCTTCACCCATTTTAAAGACTTCTTCCACACCATCACTTTGCAAAGCATCTTTCACCATTTCACGCACACGAGCATTCATTTGTGCGATATCCGGGGCATTAGCTCTGGTGAGTTTGAATATAATTGAACGCACTGCCAGATAAAAATGAATATAATCACGTTCCTGCGGAGTGATTTCATCTGCGCCAGAACAGATATCATACGCAGCTTTCAGGCGTTTAACCAAATCCATAAAACGCCTTTCCTGCTTTTCGGTGAGTTGTACAAACTCGGATGCTTGTCTAAAACAATCCAATTGTGCCACTGGTTCGCCAGAAAAATATGGCGCGATATCAAAACCATAAAATAAACGGCTGAGTAAATCCAGATGATCACGCACTACAACAATGGACTGCCCGATTTCTTCGATATTGCTGGCATCGGTTTTTGAATACATCGCCAGTGCCTGATTCATCTGGTTTTTAATGCCGATATAATCAACCACCAAGCCTTTGGCCTTACCTGCAAAATTTCGATTCACCCGTGAAATGGTCTGAATAAGAGTATGCTTTTGCAAAGGCTTGTCAATATAGATTGTATCCAGAAACGGCACATCAAAACCCGTTAGCCACATATCCACCACAATGGCTATTTTAAAATTGGATTCGGCGGTCTTAAACTGGGTATCCAGCATTTTACGATACTCTTTTGTGCCAAGCAGATCATAGAGTACTTTCTCGTCATCTCCGCCACGTGTCATTACCATTTTCACACGTTCCATCGGCATGATATCCTGACGCTTCTTTTTACTTACTTTCGAGCCTTCAAAATCAGGTGTTTTAGGCTTTGCCCATTCAGGGCGCAACGCGATCAGCTCTTTATACAAATCATAGGCAATCTGGCGACTACTCGACACAAATATCGCCTTGCCTTTTACTGATGCTCCTTCTGTCACACGATTTTCATAATGTTTTACAAAGTCTGCTGCCAATGCTTTTAAGCGATCAAGATCACCCAAAATCGAATACATATTTGCAGAGGATTTTTTACTTTCCTCCACCTGATATTCGCTCGCTCCTTCTGCCACGCAACAGACATAGTAGTCTTCAATTTCCTGTAACTTACGATTATCTAAAACAATTCTGGCTGCACGTCCTTCATACACAATCGGTACGGTGATTTTATCTTGCACCGATTCGGTCATGGTGTAGGCATCAACCACCTCACCAAATACATCAAGCGTTGCATCTATTGGCGTTCCGGTAAAGCCGACATAGGTGGCATTGGGTAAAGAATCATGCAAATATTTAGCAAAACCGTAGCTCTTTTTATAGGTGCCTTTTTCAAGGTCGAAGCTCAGCTTCTGATCAAGATTCGTCTGGCTGCGATGCGCCTCATCGGAGATACAAATCACATTACTGCGCTCAGTGAGCAGCTCAATATCCTCGGTGAATTTATGAATAGTGGTTAAATACACCCCACCACTTTCACGGCCTTTTAATAACTCACGCAGATGCGAACGGCTTTCCACGCTGATAACCGAGCTATCACCGATATAACTTTTGGCTTTGACAAATGTTTCAGAAAGCTGATTATCCAGATCGGTACGGTCGGTAATCAAAACAATTGTCGGGCTGGAAAAATGCACACTTTTCATTAACAAACGTGCCAAAAACAGCATGGTGAAACTCTTGCCACAGCCAGTCGCACCAAAATAGGTTCCGCCCTTACCATCTCCTTCCGGCTTGGCGTGTTCTTTAATATGTGCAAACAACTTGATCGCTGCGTAATACTGCGGATACCGACAGAGAATTTTAATTTCTTCATTCCCCGTATCGGGCAGATAAATAAAATTGTGGATCACATCACACAGGCGGTTTCTATTAAACAAACCCTGAATCATGGTGTGCAGAGAATCAATTCCGTCTTTTTCCACCGTTTCATTGCCCGTGATTTTACGCCATGCATAATAAAAATCGTATTGTGCGAAGAACGAACCCGATTTTGTATTCACCCCATCACTCAGCACACACAACGCATTATATTTAAACAGCTCAGGAATATCGCGACGATAGCGTGTTGTGATTTGGGTGTGTGCGGTTGAACAATCGGCGTTTTCACGAATCGGACTTTTAAACTCAAACACCACCAGCGGTAAGCCGTTGATGTAGAGAATCCCATCGGGGATGCGTTTGTTTTCGTGGCCCTGGATTTCTAGCTGATTGACTATTTTGCAGATATTATTATCGGTTTTTTGGTAATCAATCAGATAAATATATAAATCTTTCTGAGACTTTCCACTGGCCGATGGCTCTCGTTTTAGTTGGAAACCATCCGCAATTAACTTCATAATCTGCTTATTGCTTTCATACAAATCCAGTGCAGAAAAGGACTCAAGCTGTCGGATAATCGTCTCGATTTCAGATTGGGTGATATGATTCTGTGAATATTGAGCCGTTAAAAAAGTGCGTAAATCGTCTTTTATTAACACTTCCTCGTTACTTCGAGAACCACGATTAATCTCACTGCCGATACTATGCGAGTAGCCTTGTCCGCCAAGTAACTGGATTATTGCACTTTCTAATTTAGCTTCGGTGAATTTCATGATTAATCAGGCTTCTGCACTTGTCTATATTTCTGTTTAGGGCTACGTGGGCTTTCAGGGTGACTCATTTCAACAATACCCAATGCTAATGCGGGGTTTAAGTAGTTTTTCCTAAAAGTGGGATGATGCAATAATGATAAGCTCTCCATCATTTCCGCTGTACTCAGATATTCATCTTTTAAAACATTTAATAACGCTTCTACTTGATCGCTTGCTTGGTCGCTTACTTGGTCGGTAACAACAACAATACTCTGTAAATTTTCCTGCAATACACTATCAATTGCTGTCAGAATAAATTCAATAAAGGGCAGACTATCCGTTGCACTATCTGCCTGTTCCAACGCATCGTAATACGCCTGCTGACGATCTTTAATAACACTTTCCAGTGGTAATAAATAGAACACAGGCTTCCACTGCCCTAATAACAGCGTTTGCCAAAGTCGTCCCATACGACCATTACCATCCATAAAGGGGTGAATAAACTCCAGTTCATAATGCACCACGCTACTGATAATGAGTGGGTGCTGATCGGATGTTTTAGCCCAGTTAAAAAGATCTGCCACTAAATATGGGACACGATCCGCAGGCGGTGCTATGTGTGTTACGTGTTTCCCCTTACAAATACCCACGCCCTGAGTCCTGAATTTTCCTGCATCGTGCAACACTTCACGCATGAGTAAACCGTGTGCGGCGAGAAAATCTTCTTCCCTGCTGCCATTCCACGTTTCCAGCTTTTCATAAGCTGCAATTGCACCATAAACTTCTGCAATTTCCTTTGGTTCCCCCAATACATGCCTGCCTTCAATAATTGCTGTGATTTGTTCCAAACTCAGTGTATTACCTTCAATTGTCAGTGTTCCTGCAATAGTTCTGATGCGGTTTTGTTTTCTGAGTTGTGGTGAGCTTTGCAGATCATTCTGGTTGATTTGACCGAGTGCCTCGCTGATACGACTGACCTGATGGATGATTGTTGCGGACAGGGTGAAAGGTGGTTTGTATGGCATCAGCAAATCTCAGTTATGCGTTTTTTTAATATTTGAGAGGTGGAGTCTTAACATGTTTCATTTGCATCAAGATTATTAGCATTAACTTTCGACGAACTACCGAGGATTCCTCGGTGGTTGCTTTTTGATCTAATTCATCATCTTTGTAGATATTTAACCAAACGCTTTCTTGTTCAAACTACACACGGGTTTTCGTTTATCCTCACTCTTTATCCCCCTCTTCAAACTTCACACTTTCCACACGAAGTTCACCAGAGAGAAGTTTGGGTAGGAGGGTGTCTCGGAGGTTTTCAAGAATTTCATTTTCCCTATCATTTCCCTTTATTTTTCTAAACAAACAATCAGCTTGCAGTTCGTACACTTCTAGTATTTTATGATTAGGTGTA
>JAOZTO010000238.1 GCA_029942265.1 Desulfocapsa sp. | reverse complement strand
CATGAGTTGCTGCCTCGAGATTTACATCGGTCAAAAATTGAACGTCATTTTCAGGATTATATGTTTCCGTAACTGATAATGTTTTGTACAGGTGGTTGGTGTAAGAATGTTCCTCTAAGTTGGATGATCATCTGTGGGTCTGGTGGAGTACGTCCAACTTTTAAAGAGTAGGGGGAGTGATATGGTGATGCAGGAGAAGGTGGCGGGACAGGTATAGCAGTTTCATAATAGGTGTACAGGAGTGGTACTATGCCATAAACGAAAAAGGCGATTCAAGCTAATAGCCTGAATCGCCTTTGTTTTCCTTGGGGTGAGTGATGGGACTTGAACCCACGACCTCCTGGGTCACAACCAGGTGCTACCACCAGCTGAGCTACACCCACCGCAGAAAATTTTCCGTTTTTTTATACCCTTTGCCTGTCTATTTGGCAAGGATAATTTGTTTTCCCATGTATTTTTTTATAGATCAGCTTTGCAATGGAGACATTTTTGAGCCTGGGCTTTGATGAGTTCAGCACAAAAAGGGCATTCTTTTTGAAAATTCTTTTTTAAGATTTGTGCAATAGCCATATTACAATCTTGTTCAAGTGCGGTTTTTCTGAAAGTGTGATTACGTATCGGATCTATACAAGAAAGATCATTAAACTTTTTCAGTAATGAAACGGCTGCTACACGCCCCTCAGGTCGTGCAGCTTCATCTAAGATTAAAGTCATCACAGGTTGCATATCATTATTTTCAAGACAGGTATCAAGGGCTGCGACTGCTTTTTTCTCGGTACTGTATCGTTCGTTTTGCTCTCGCATGGCTTCAGGATCAACAATGGAACCTGTGAAAGCAATCTTTGAACCAACCATTAAGGCATTAAGTTCTTTAGAACCTGGTAATTGCATATTTCGAAAGGAGCCTTTGTGTCCATAGTTAGTGTCTATTTTCTTCCAGCCATTTTCAAATGTTGGGCAATCGTCATTTAAACAGATAAAAAATACTTCGGCACCCCAACCAAGACCATCACCAACATGAACAGGGGGAACTTCACAACAGGACATTGTTTCATTGCAATCAGGACAGATATGAACCTCGTCCAAAACACTAAGATCACGAATATACATGGTGGAATACCTCTCTATGGTTATCAAAAAAAATATGTATAATTAAATTATTGGGTTGCAGGAGCACTCTCACTGAAGCTTTCAGGTACTGCACACTGTTCTTCTTCTGACCGAAGAAAACTGGTACCTCATCCAAATCCGCCAACTGATCCCATATAAATATAAAAAAGCAACCAGCCTGATATTACCAGAAACAACAAAATATTTCCCTTTTTAGATGTTTCTTTTTTTGGGGACGATTCTTTTTCGGGGGTTTCTTTATCTTCCATAATCTATTTTCCGGACTTTTTGAGTATTGAATCTACAGCTTGTGACTGTTTCATGTGATCAGCAAGAAATTCAGGGCTAAGGTGGGATCGACTGTTCTCGATAAGATCACAGAGCGCAGGAATCTTTTGTTCTTCTGCAAGTTGAACAATATGAAGAAGATTTTCAGCAAAACTGCGTACAATTTTTCTGCCATCTCCTCCGGTTGCCATTATTTCAGCATAGGTTCGTGGGTTTTGATTATGAATTCGTGCCATGGCTAGTATGCCATATAATGATGTAAGTGTCGAATGAGTTCCGATATCAGAACAGGCTATGTCATGCTGTTTTAATGTCATGGCAAGGGCTGTTGAAATGGTGGTCGGTAATTTTTGACCAACACCCATTAATAAATCATGTTTTGTTGGGCTATCGTCTGATATATTGGCCCCATGCTTGTATAAAAAAGCCACAAATTCAGAGCAAAAAGCCCCACTTCGCGGTGTTCGTACCACGGTAGCATTCTTATCTTTCATTGTTTGAGCTTGAGGGCCCCAAAGATTATGCACAAGCATTAGTTCAACGCCTGGGGATGTTTCCTGCGTTGCAGCGTCAAGTGTCTGTTCTGATTCGCCGGCAAGGAGAATCAGCGCCTGTCCATCTCTGAGTAAGCGACCATATTGCTGAATGGTGTCAACTGTTACCGATATTGGAACACAAATGACCACTACATCAACATCAGCAATCATATCTTCCGGAGATATTGCAGTGCTTCTACCAGTGAGGATAGTTTGGTAACCTTCATTTTGTAGACGGTCGGCAAACCATACACTCATGGCTCCTGTCCCAATAAAGCCAAAAGAACGAATTCTTTTTACCCGCATATCGACACGAGGAAAAGAACCAAGAAGATGGAGGCTATCTTCTTCCTGGATAACATCATTCTCAATACATTTTAAGGATTTTTGCAGTGATGTGTTGCTGATATGACCTTCAATTTCCAGATAAATCTGAAGCTTTTGGGTCTTAATATCGTTTTCAGAACGTAAGTCAAGAATATTGATGCCACGTTTAGTAAATTCACTCAGTATATCAACAAGCATCCCAACTCGATCCTTGAGTGGACGAGTGATAATAGCTGATGCATCATACCCCGTAGCCTTACTGAGAGTTCTACCGATAATTGCAAAACGGGTGCGATTGTGGGCTGCTATTTCCCTGTCACGGATTTCGAAACCGTGTTCAAGGAGTAACTCTTCAGAATCGACGATACCATATTCGAGCTGATTGTTCTTTTTGATATCATCCATTGCACGGCCAATATCAGGAACTGATATTAGAGTAGCATCCGGGTACTGTTCACTGATATACTCTTCGCACTGTTTAAAAACTGAACCACGACCAATTATTTTTTTGCACGAACCAGGATTGCGTGTGTTTTTAATTCCACCAAGTGAAAGGTGAATCGGGAGAACAAGATTGTCGATCCAGTACCCAGTTATGAGCATCTCGTGAAGACGAAAATACTCCTTTATTTCACCTTGACGGGTGTTGTAGATTGGTACAAAAGCGATATCCACTTCTTCATTGAGAAATGCATCGATTATATCAGAAATCCGGTTATAGAGGATAAGACGTGCATTTGGCGAGTAGGTGAGGGCAGCTCTGTATCCGTCAGACCCTTGCGGGCCAAGTATTGCTATACTTATCATTATTAATTGAAAAATGGTGTGGGGTATTGTGACCGTAAATAGAATTATTTACGGCGCAAAATATTCTTTTAACTACGCCGATCTTTAAGGCCAAAGTAATGGCGCATATATCCAACCAACTGTTCCCTGGCTGTGTTTAACCTTAATCCATTTGGCCTGAGTCGAAATTTTTGTCAGCACAACACCTCGATCAACAGAGGCGATAACAGTAGCTTTTGTGTTGGGTTTAGACCGCATGTTCACAGATTTTTTTCCATTAACAATCACTGTAGAACCTGGTGATACAAGTGAAGAAAAAATCCAGCCCTTATCATTTTCAAAATCACTTACCTGTAGCCAATCACCTTTTTTCTTTATGACTTTGAGTGGATAGCCTTTGAAGAGTTCCATAGCTACTGGGAATTCTGTTCCAGGGCCACTTCTGACATTGACATTATCTTTTTTTACACTCACTGTTTGTGCAAAGGAGATGACGGGATAAAGGAAAAAAAGTATAGCAACAAAAATTGTTATTCGACTGTATGAGTTTAATTTCATTATGCCCCTGATAGGTTTTGGTGTTGTAAACCACGCATGCTGTACTGTTATACAGTTACAGTGCGATGGTATGCCAATTTTAAATATTGGTTGAGTGGTTATAAATTCAATAATATTATATAACATTATTGTTTTTTGAAGTCAAACAAGATAGACATTGAAAATATAACATGCTTTGCTTGAAAGCTTGAGCAAAAAACATTATCGTGAGAGGGCTTCTATAAAAAAACAATCGATTGACAAACTAGAAACAGGGGTGTCATAAACAATGTGTGTGTCTTTTTTATCTAAATATATCACTATATTTGTTACTGTTGTGACAATTGTTTTCGGTGGGTACTATACTCCAAAAGCTGCCCAGCCGGATATTCTCTCAATCGCTCAGAAATTTTATTATGGGGTTGGTGCGCCAAAGGATGTACATAAAGCTTTCAGGCTGTATTTGCAGGCAGCCAAAGCTGGGAGCATCGATGCTATGTTTATTGTTGGCGGTATGTATATGCAGGGGAAGGGTACTTCAATTAATAAAGCTGAGGCGTTTAAATGGCTGTATAAAGCGGCTATCAACGGTAAAAGTTCAAAAGAATCTGAAAGAATCCTAGGCCAATCGTTTATTACTGGCCAAAATGTCCCACAAAACTACGATGAAGGTGTGACTTGGTATGAACGTGCTGCGAAAGGCGGAGATGCTGCAGCACAAAGTGAACTTGGTTTTTTGTATTTTTCCGGCAAGTTAATTGAAAAAGATTATAACAAAGCATTTCAATGGTTTGATATTGCAGCAAGGAACAACTATCCATTGGCACAGTATAATATGGGGATTCTTTATTATACAGGCGATGGAATCAATCCTATCGATTTAATCAAGGCGTATGCCTGGTTTAGCCTTGCAGATTCAAATGGAAATGCAAACGGTGGTGCTGCCAAAAGATTTCTTGAGACAATACTTTCTGCAAATGAATTACGAGATGCTCAAAATTATTCAATGGAATTATACAAAGAAATTGAAAAAGTCAGGAAAACCACACGAAAAAATAAAACAACCCAATAAAT
>JAOZTO010000237.1 GCA_029942265.1 Desulfocapsa sp. | reverse complement strand
GCTGCTGCAGTTGCATCATGGGTATCAAAGACTACTGCTTTGTATTCCATCTTGTTTTCTTTAAAATAATCAGCCAGATTCAATTCAGAGGTAGTTCCCGATTGAATACATACAGCAGCGCCATTCAAATCAAGAGCCGATTTAACACCAAGTTTCTTGGTAACCATAAAACCCTGACCGTCATAATAATTTACACCTGTAAAATTCAACCCCAGAGAAGAATCACGGGTAAGAGTCCAGGTTGTACCACGAACAAGAGCATCAACTTCACCAGACTGAAGAGCAGTAAAACGCTCCTTTGCATTCAATGGTACATATTTTATTTTTGTTGCATCGCCAAGAGTTGCGGCAGCAATTGCTTTACAAACGTCCACATCAAGACCACTCCACGCACCTTTTTCATCAGCAATGGAAAATCCTGGAAGACCAGTGGAAACTCCACATTGGAAAACTCCACGTTTCTGCACTTCCTCTTTGGTATTTGCCTGAGCAAATCCAGCAGAAATAACAAAGGTTACAACTGTGGCGACAAGTGCCCATGTAATTTTTCGCATACTATACTCTCCTGTAAAATTTAAAAACCATAAAATTGGTAGGTTACAAACAATTACCTCAAATTCGACATTCAACATCATATTATCTGTTGTTGATCTTACCAATCGTTATCAAGAATGTCTATCGTAAATATAAAAAAAACTGTTATATGGACCACTGAATTGTAAATGTTTGGATAGTGCCCTAGGTTCGTTTGATCTGGCTTGCGAACTATATTTGTTCATATGTGAACAAGCCAGATCGAACGAAGATGGGGGACTAGCCGAATATTTACGAATATTTACAAATATAGTTTTAAAAATCGGCATTTCCTCTCTCTTGTGTGCTTTTATCCAGTGTTGTGGTACTATCCACATATGCAAACGTTCAATGCTCATACCATCCTTGTGGTGGACGATAATCTTGTCAACCTGCGCCTCCTGCATTCTATCCTCAACGGAGCCGGTTACAATATAATTAGCGGAACGGATTCAAGAGAAGCACTGCTACAGCTCAACACCCAGTCACCAGACATCATCCTGCTTGATGTTATGATGCCGGGCATGAACGGTTTCTCCCTGTGTAAAAAATTAAAAAGAGATCCACAATTTTCTGATATTCCTATTATTTTTCTCACATCTCTGTCCCAGAAAGAAGATATAGTAGAAGGATTTAATGCAGGTGGCAACGATTATATCGTAAAACCGTTCAACCAACAGGAACTACTTGCACGAGTACGAAACCATCTGCATCTTTACGACACGCTCCGCGAAAACAAACGACTAATTGAGCTCTCTGAAACGGCGAGTCGAGCCAAAACCGAGTTTCTTGCTTCCATGAGTCATGAAATTCGTACTCCGCTAAATTCCATTATTGGGATGGCCGAAGTGTTATCCGACACAGACCTCACCGCTGACCAGCGTGAATACGTACAAATTTCACGTTCTGCTGGAGAGAATCTTCTTGAAATTATAAATGACATTCTAGATCTTTCAAAAATTGAGGCTGGTCGCACTGAATTAGAAACAATTGATTTTCACCTGCCATCACTTCTGGACTCTGTGGTTTCGATCCTTTCCATACGAGCCGCTGAACAGAACACTAGACTAACAACTTATTTCGATTCAGATGTCCCATCAGGAATCAGATGCGACCCGACAAGGCTTCGTCAAATTTTGATTAATCTTGTGGGGAATGGAATCAAATTCACAGAAAACGGCACAGTTGCAATATCAGTAACAGTGGAATCCGACAACACACTGCTTTTTGCAGTTAAGGATGATGGAATTGGTATTCCAAAAAACAAACAGGAACTCATATTTGAAAGTTTTACCCAGGCGGATTCACTCACCACCAGAAAATATGGTGGTACAGGATTAGGACTCACTATTTGTCAAAAGCTAACCACGATGATGGGTGGTAAGCTCTGGCTGGAAAGCATTCCAGATAAAGGATCCACATTCTTTTTCACCTGCACTTTCAGCACTGCACTCTCCCAGCCAGCAGCCACTCCCTGGAAAACAGAGGCTTCCTCAAGTTGTGAGGTACTCCGACCAGCGCACATTCTTCTAGTTGATGATAATGAAGACAATCGCAATCTCCTCTGCCTCTATCTTCAAAATACGCCATTCACCTTTGAAACCGCTAAAAACGGTAAAGAAGCTGTTCGAATGTTTAAAGAAACCTCTTTTGATCTCCTCTTTATGGATATTGAAATGCCCGTTATGGACGGTTACGAAGCAACACGGCAGTTGCGGCAATGGGAAAAAGAACAGAGCCATAAAGCGACGCCGATTATTGCACTCACAGCACATGCTTTTGTGCGTTTCAAAAACAAATGTATGGCAGCAGGGTGTTCTGACTATCTGACCAAGCCTGTGCTAAGAGCTACTTTACTCCACACCATAAACAATCATCTTCTACAAGCTCAACCGTCCATCAACTCACAAGATCAATCACCAAAACCACCTCAGGTGCAACTACAAGCAAAAATAAAAAAGATCATTCCACAATTCCTGAAAAACAAACGAAATGATGCAAAAAAACTGCTGCAAATTGCACAATCTGATAACATGGCTGAATTACAACACATGACACATACCATTAAGGGAACTTCGTGGATGTACGGTTTTAAAGAGCTTGGAGATATGTGCCTTGAGCTGGAAAATGCTGCAAAAGCCAACAGTACAGATCAAGTACTCCACATTATTTCAGAGATCACTACTTACTTAAATGATGTACAGATTTCCTACACAGACTTTTCGCACACAGATTCACCAAAGCTCTGAAAAAAATATTTGATATTTTATGTAATATATTGATAGAATGAGTAAATTCACTTCATTCAAGGAGATATAGTCATGGATCGACCCACTCACATTATACTTATTGACGATGACCAGGATGCCTGTGAGTTGTTAAAGATGCAGCTTGAAGATACAGGACGAATGAATGTCACCTACCATACAAATGGCAGTGAAGCTCTGGATATAATCAGTCGTGAACTCCCAGACATCGTCATTCTGGACATTAATATGCCTGATATCCACGGTGTAGAAATTGGTTCCTCTCTGGCTGAGCATGCGGCAACATCAGCAATCCCTGTTTTATATCTCTCTGGAATGGTAACACCTGCAGAAGCCAAAAATATGGGTAAAGGCGAACACTCCCCACCCATTATTTCGAAAGCATCACCCATTGAAAAGCTTATTAAGGCCATCGACAATCTTATTATAACTTAGCTCGACATTATCCCTTGCCACCAATACTAAATATATCTGCACGCTTTGTTGCAATCCAAACTCTTTGTGAATTGCACAAAAGCCGAAAACCTGTAAACCATATCTTTAGTGCGATGCTAACACGATATCCACTTGAGAATGCTGACCGGCAACTGGCCAATACTCTTATTTATGGCTTATTGCGTAATCGTGAATCTCTTGATGTCATGCTGCAGCATCTCTGCGCCCAGTCGCTAAAAAAAATCAAACCTTTTATCCACCAGGCATTACGTGTGGGGTTGTACCAGATCATGTTTCTTGATCGTATCCCCGAATCAGCAGCCGTTAATGAATCAGTAAAAGCTGTGCAGATGGCACGTCTTCCCAAAAAGCTTCAGGGATTTGTAAACGGTGTACTTCGCAACAGTATTCGTAAACGTGACGAGTTACTAAACCTTCTTGAAATTGCTGACCCACCAGTTTCCAACCATCCCCATTGGCTCGTGGAACGTTGGAACAAAAAGTACGGGCAGAACGAGTCATTACGAATATGCAGACAAAACAATGAACGTGCTGCGCTTTGTTTGCAAGTGAATACCTGCGTAAGCAAACGACAGGATCTGATTAAGTTATTTCAAGAACATGCAATATCCTCTCATATCGGACAATACAACGATGACGCACTGATACTTGATGATTTTAATGGTGTTATCAGTACACTTCCGGGGTTTGATCAGGGGTATTTTCAGGTACAGGATCAAGGCGCTCAACTCTTGGCAAAACTCATAGGTACAATGGTTCCAGGTGCTAACTATCTTGATGCCTGCGCAGGTCTTGGTGGAAAAACCAGTATTCTTATTCAGCTGGCACATTCTGTCCAGGCACAAGTTTTTGCAGTGGAACCTGATGCAATGCGACAAAAAAAATTCCGAGAAAACATGGCAAGACTGCACCCTAAAATGGATATGCCACTGTTTACCGGAACATTACAAGACTACGCAGATTCACCGAATACTCGTTTCCATAAAATATTGATTGATGCTCCCTGTTCGGGGACAGGAGTGATCCGCCGCCATCCTGATATCAGATGGAACAGAAGGATTGAAGATTTCGCCAAGTATCAGCAGACCCAGATGCAACTACTACAAACCGCCACAACACTTCTTCAGCCAAACGGCTCTCTTATTTACTGCACATGCTCCATTGAACGAGAAGAAAACGAACAGGTAATCAACTCTTTTCTTGAAAAAAACAGTAACTTTTCTTTACAGGAATGTAAAATTGTACTTCCAGATGCAGCGAAAAGCCTATGTACTGGCAGCTTTTTTTCCCCACTTCCAAATAGTGAAATCGATGGTTTTTTTGGCGCTGTTTTGACACAAAAGAGTCATGTAAATACAGCATAGG
>JAOZTO010000236.1 GCA_029942265.1 Desulfocapsa sp. | reverse complement strand
TATGAAGTTTTTCGAAGTCTGCGCTTATCTACAAATCCATCTTAAATTCAGACTTGTTACGAATCCATCATAATTAAATTTATGACTCAGTAGTTTAATCTGTTTTGTACCCGACTCTAATATTTACCACCACATTATACTTAAACCATGAAAATCACACCTGAAGAAGTAAAGCATGTGGCAAAGCTTGCAAAGTTAAATTTAAGCGAAGGGGAACTTGGTCGAATGACAGGACAGCTCGACATGATCCTCTCGTATGTAGAAAAGCTGAGTGAGTTAGATACAACAGGGATTTCTCCAACCACCCATGCCTTTTCAATTAACAATGCTTTTCGAGAAGATGAAATACGGGAATCGTTGCCATTAAACGAAGCCTTGAAGAATGCTCCAAAGGAGAATGGTGAGCTGTTTATAGTACCGAAAATCCTTTAAACAAATGTAACTATTCAGCTACCCACATCTTCGTCCATTTGGATAGTTACAATTCAGTGTTATGCCCAATATCGGGTAGTGGTTGAATAGTTACAAACAAACGTTCTTGGAACCGCATGGTTCTTTTTTTATTGAGGCTATATTGAATGAATCCTTACGAACTAACCATAGGTCAAGCCAAAACAGAACTGGATAATGGTGGACTTTCATCCCGGGAGTTAACGTTAAGTTGCCTTGATCGCATAAAGAGCGTTGATGGTGATATAAACGCATTTATTTCTGTTGCTGAGGAGAGTGCGTTAAAACAGGCGGACTTAGCAGATAAACAGATAAAAACAGGGACACAAAAGCCTTTGTGCGGTATTCCTTTTTCCCTGAAAGATCTCTTGTGTACTCGGGGCATGATCACAACCTGTGGTTCAAAAATTCTCGAAAATTTTGTGCCTCCCTATGATGCTACTGTGGTTGAAAAACTGCAAAATCAGGGCGCTGTTATTGTTGGAAAAGTAGCTATGGATGAGTTTGCCATGGGGTCAACTTCTGAAAACTGTGCCTTCGCTGTTCCTGAAAATCCCTGGAAAACAGGATATGTAGCAGGAGGTTCTTCGGGTGGTTCTGCGGCTTCTGTTGCAGCCATGGAATGTCTTGGTTCGCTCGGTTCCGATACGGGCGGTTCGGTGAGGCAACCAGCGTCATTGTGTGGTGTGGTTGGTGTGAAACCGACATATGGTCGTGTTTCCCGCTATGGTCTGGTGGCATTTGCTTCGTCACTGGATCAGGTGGGGCCTTTGAGTCGAGACGTAACAGATGCAGCACTTACGATGAATTGTATCTCTGGGTATGACGCACGTGATTCCACATCAGTTCAGGAAAACGTACCTGATTTCACAGCATCATTGACAGAGGGAATGGCTGGATTGAAAGTTGGAGTTCCGCATGAATACTTTGGCGAGGGGCTTAATTCTGAAGTAGCCGAGGTAGTTACTAACGGTATTCAAATTTTACGGGACGCAGGTGCTGAGATTGTAGAACTATCCCTCCCTCACACCGAATATTGCGTTGCTGTATATTATCTTATCGCATCTGCTGAAGCCAGCTCCAATTTAGCCCGTTACGATGGAACCATTTACGGGTACCGTGACCATGACGCAGAATCGCTAATGGATATGTATCATGAATCTCGATCAAAAGGATTTGGGGATGAGGTTAAAAGGCGTATTTTGATAGGAACCTATGCTCTTTCTTCCGGGTATTACGATGCGTATTATAAGCAGGCTTCCAAAGTTAGAACTCTTATCATGAATGACTTTAAAAAAGCCTATGAGTCATGTGATCTGATTATTTCTCCAGTGACCCCCACGCCTGCCTGGAAACGTGGGGCCCATGCTGATGATCCGCTTGCCCTCTATCTCTCTGATATTTTAACGATTTCAGCGAATCTTGCCGGTATACCTGGAATTTCAGTCCCAGGTGGTTTTTCCAGCGAAGGGCTTCCCATTGGTATCCAATTACAGGGACCACATTTTAGAGAAGATGTTTTGTTTAAAGCTGCATTTAACATAGAGCGAGCAACTCAACTGGGCAACATATGCCCCAAAATTCCGTAACAGATGTCTTTAACGGAGGATGCACAAGGTGAATATACAGGTTCCTGACAATATTAAATCCATAGTTCCATATCCTCCCGGAAAACCAATTGAAGAGCTGGAACGTGAGTACGGGGTTAAAGACTCCATTAAACTTGCTTCTAATGAAAATGCCTGGGGCTCTTCCCCTAAGGCCATTGAGGCTATCAGGAAGGCACTTGATAACTTACATCGCTATCCAGATGGTTCTAATTATTACCTGACCCGGGCCATTGCCCAAAAAAGCGGCTTCTCGCCGGATGAGGTAGTGATTGGAAATGGCTCGGATGAGATTATAGAGTTTCTTGTCAAGGCGTATGTGCAGACAGGAGATGAAGTTATAACAAGCCATCCCTCTTTTCTTATGTATCAGAAAGTTGTTCAGGTTAGGGGGGGGACGAACATAATCTTTCCACTAAAAGAAATGCACCACGATTTGGATAGTATTTTTTCTGCGATAACTGATAAAACTCGTCTTATTTTTCTTGATAACCCCAACAACCCCACAGCAACAGCTATTAAACCAACAGATTTATACAGTTTTCTCAGTGAGGTTCCGGAATCTGTAATTGTGGTGCTTGATGAAGCGTATGTAGATTTTATGGACGATGATGTTCAGGTGGATGTGTATTCACTTATCAAAAACTCCAAAGGACGATGTGGGGTGGTGGCCCTGCGTACTTTTTCAAAGGCTTATGGGCTTGCTGGAATTCGCATAGGTTATGGGTTGATGAGTGGAGATGTTGCAGCTGTTCTTCATAAAGTGCGACAACCCTTTAATGTAAATCAACTGGCTCAGGTAGCAGCTATAGCAGCCATAGAGGATGTGGACTTTTACAATACAACGCTCCATAAAACACGAGAGGGTAAGGCTTGGCTCCGTAAAGAAGTGGAAAAACTTGGGTGTAGCACTTATTCGTCCCAGACAAATTTTTTTCTTATTGATGTAAAAGGTGATGCCGCTGCTCTTTATGAAGCGATGTTATGCAAAGGGGTTATTATCAGGTCAATGAAAGCGTATGGATATACCAATGTTATTCGGATAACCGTTGGGACAGGTGAGGAAAATTATCGTTTTGTTCACACCTTGGGGAATTGCCTCAGGGAGCTTGCTTATGTCTAAAGAGATGAGTAGCAATAAAGAAAAAATAGTTACCATTGATGGGCCCTCTGGAGTAGGAAAATCCACGATCAGTCGCATGGTTGCTGCAAGTCTTTCTTTCACTTACCTAGATACAGGTGCCATGTATCGGGCTGTTGGGCTAAAGCTTCAGGAGGAAAATGTTGATCTGACAGATGACACAGCTGTGCGTGAATGTTTGAGCACTGTTTCATTGGAACTTCTCCCGGCGTCGACGGAAAGTGATGATGTAGGTGTTTTGCTTAATGGCCGTGATGTTAGTCGAGCAATCAGGAGTGTAGAAATGGCAATGGTGGCCTCGGAAGTATCTTCTTTGCCCGCTGTTCGTGAAAAACTCACCCGTATGCAGCAGGAAATTGGTAATGGTGGAAAAATTGTTGCAGAAGGTCGTGATACGGGAACAGTTGTATTCCCAAATGCCGCTTGGAAGTTTTATCTGGACGCCACACCGGAAATACGGATGCAGAGGCGCGCTGATCAGCTCAAATTACAGGGAAAACAGGTGGACGAGAAAGAACTGCTGGCAATGATTGTTAAGCGTGATCATGATGATCAAAGCCGTTCAATTGCTCCGTTGTGCAAGGCCGTAGATGCCTATATCATAGATACAGGCACCTTGAGCATTGATGGTGTAAGCAAAGCCATGCTCACACGGATAAACCAACTTTAAAACCTTTTTCATTCAGCAATAAAATCAGCTCGTCTGTTTAGAGACCAGTCGAGGTCATCCTGGCCAGTAAAAAGTGGGCGCTCTTCTCCATAACTTACTGTACGAATACGCATAGGATCAACGCCTAGATTAATCATATATTCTTTGGCGTTAATTGCACGACGCTCTCCAAGTGCTAGGTTGTATTCATTGGTTCCTCGTTCATCACAGTTTCCTTCGATGACAATTGCTGTGTTTGGATTATCTTTCATATAACTGGCATTTGAGGAGAGAATAGGTGCCATTTCAGAGCTGATTCCAGCCTGGTCAAATTCATAATAAACGGGACCAAAAACTGTTGAGGAACGTCCATATGTACGGCGATACTCGAAAGATTGTTGATCCGCACCATTGTTAATCGACAGATTACCACTACCGGGACCACCTGTTGAGTCCATCGACTCTTCTCCAGCGATTCCGCTTTCAGAATAGCTACTAGCATTAGGATAGTCGAGATTTGTTCCTGTGGAAGATGCAGATTTGAGCTCTGTACCTTCTGGTGGAGCAATTGTTTTTTTGCTACACGAACTGAGTAAAATCAGAGAAGAAACAAGAGTGGTGGTAACAAGTATTGAAGTGAGCCTTGAGTTCATAAAACACCTCGTTTTGATAAAGTGCGGAATAATGGTTTGGAAAACAGATCATGTTCTCCAGCTTGCTGGAATCAAAATACATTCTAGTCGTAAAAGAAGAGACGTCAAGATTTTTTCGCTTCCTCCGTAACTTACAGATAATAGAACTATTCAGCGAGTATCTAATAATT
>JAOZTO010000235.1 GCA_029942265.1 Desulfocapsa sp. | reverse complement strand
CCTGGTGCAGGAACTTTTGCTGATAACCAGACCTGTGCTGTCTCATGTACCGGATTTGGGGAAGAATTCATCAAAAAACTAGCTGCTTATGACATTCATGCAAAAATGTTGTACAGATCCATGCCTTTAAGTGAAGCTGCTGAAGAAGTTGTTTTCAAACATCTTGAGCCAAATTCCGGGGGGCTTATTGCCATGGACAGGAAAGGCAATTTCACAATGCCCTTCAATACACCGGGGATGTTTCGTGCCTACAAAACGGCAGCTGGATATTCAGCAATAAAAATATGGGACTGAAGTAATAATGTTACAAATAAATTATAACTACAGCCAGTTACCTTTAACAACGAGGAGGACATTTGGCAAAAATCATTTGCAAGGATTGTATTACCCGTTAAACAACATTTCAATTACGGAGCGTTGAGCAATTTGTTTCATTCGGAACAAAATTGCATTGTCATTTAAGACATTCATCATTTTTAATGTCCAAAGGAGGATTTCATGAAGTCAAAGTTATTGAGTATCTTGTGCCTATCGTTTCTTACTCTCATGTTTGGGGTTTCTGCCCAGGGAAACTCCCTAACAGTAGGCCTTGCGTCCGAACCGACGTCAACTGATCCACACTACCATGATTTAAGCCCAAACAATTCTTTGGCGAGCCATATTTTCGAACCATTACTAATGTTTGATGCAGATTTTCGACTTGTTTCAGCTCTGGCGACCTCAGTCGAAGCGACTGACGATAAAACGTGGATAATCAATTTACGCAAAGGGGTAGAGTTTTCCAACGGCGATCCTTTTACAGCGGATGATGTTATTTTCACCTTTTGCCGCATCATGAATAATCAGACCACCCTTTCAGGTGCGTTCCAGTCATTGATTAAAAATTTCAAAAATGTTGAAAAAGTAAACGATTACACATTGAGAATCACGACTAAAGTACCTGAGCCTCTGCTCCGTGAAGAGCTTGCCAGGATTTTTATCATCAGCGACAGCATTATTAGCCACGACAAAATATCGTTTGATTTGGAAGGTGGATGTGGTGTCACTGGCGAATGGCCGGGAGTGAATAAATTCAATAACGGTGAAATGGCAATAGGCACCGGTGCGTATAAGTTGGTTAATTTCACCAAAGGTTCCAGTATTAAATTGACTCGCAATGAAAATTACTGGGGTGAAAAACCCGATTGGTCTTCCGTGAAATTTGTCCCTGTTCCTAATGGTGGGCCACGTTTAGCTGGTCTTTTAGCAGGTGATTATGATGTGATAGAAAAACCGTCAGCAAGAGATCTTAAGCAATTAAGAGAAGACCCCAATTTCACTATTACCGTGAAGCCTTCGAGCCGTATAATCTTTCTACAGATGGATGTTTCCCGTGATGATAGTCCAGGAGTTAAAGCTGACAACGGCAAGAACCCTTTAAAAGATGTGCGTGTCCGTCAAGCTCTATCCATGGCCATCGATCGTAAGGCTATTGTTAAACGTATCATGGATGATGTCGCCGAAGTTGCACCTCAATACGTGCCCAAAGAAATGTTTGGTGCCATTCCCAATCCTGAAGATCTTCCTTTTGATCCTCAAAGAGCTAAGCAGATATTGGCAGATGCAGGATACCCAAACGGTTTTGAATTGACGCTGTCAGCTACTAACGATCGTTACATTAATGATTCTCAGATCGCACAGGCAATCGCACAATTTCTGACGCAGATCGGCGTTAAAACAGATGTGGATGCCATGACACGATCTATTTTCTTTAGCCGCCGCCGCAATCAGGAATTCGGTTTCTCAATGGGCGGCTGGGCTTCAAGTGTCGGTGGAGCTGCACATTTCTTCCGTCAGTATGCCACCACCTATGACAAACCGCGTGGCCTTGGTGGTTCCAATTACGGTCGTTGGTCAGACAACACATTCGATAAACCGTTAAAGGAAGCGATCCAAACAATTGACCAAGAAAAACGTTCTAACTTACTTCAAGAAGCTGGAAATGTCATTTTAAAGGAGATGCCTTTCATTCCGTTGCATTTCGAAAGCACCATCTGGGCCTCTAAGAAAGGCATAGAGGTTGAAGGCAGGATGGATCAGGCCACATCGGCCATGTCTATCAAGCAAGTGAAATAATAACGACTAATAGAGACGTCAGGTGTATTCACTGCGCCTGACGTCAGTTTCTAAGGAACAATGCTGTGTTAACTTATATTTTTCAACGTTTGTTGCAAAGCGCAGTAGTTTTACTGGCTGTGTCGATTGTAATTTTCTTGGCAGTTTACACGGTTGGTGATCCCGTTGAGCTATTGGTTAATCCGGAAGCGACCGAACTGGAACGTGAAGAAATGGTTCAGGTTCTTGGTCTGGACAAGCCTGTTCTGATGCAGTACGTAACATTTTTAGGCAATGCAGTGCGAGGCGACCTCGGCACATCATTCGTTCACGGTGTGCCAGCGGTCGAGCTTATTTTAAGTCGTATGCCGGCAACATTTGAACTGGTAGTTTTTTCAATGCTGTTCGCATCTTTAATAGGAATTCCAATTGGTCTCTATATCGGATTAAATAGTGAAACACGGATGTTTCGGATAATAATGACCGGATCCATCCTGGGTTATTCGCTACCAAGTTTTTGGAAAGGCATGATGTTGATATTGCTCTTCTCTGTAGTTTTGCATTGGCTTCCTTCGTCTGGACGAGGCGAAACCGTCAACTTACTTGGTATTCCGGTTAGTTTCCTGACTTGGGACGGCTTGCGTCACCTCACACTGCCAGTATGCAATTTGGCAATCCCAAATATTGCGCTGATGATCCGCCTAACTGCATCTGGCGCAATGGAAGCCCAAACCCAGGATTACGTGAAGTTTGCCAGGGCAAAAGGGGTGCGCCGTAAACGAATTATCAACCGCCATATTCTGCCTAATATATTAATTCCTATTGTTACGGTTCTCGGTCTCGAATTCGGTAACCTTATTGCATTTTCGACAATTACTGAAACTGTATTTGCTTGGCCAGGTATGGGCAAATTGCTGATCACCAGTATTTACCAACTGGATCGTCCTGTGGTGGTCGCCTACGTTATGTTGATTACCTTTATATTTGTCATAATTAATCTCTTTGTGGATCTAACTTACGCAATACTTGATCCCCGCGTTAGGCTGATGGATCAATCGTCATGAAACCTTTTAAACCCAATACTGATCATCTTTTGGTGCCACCTGTGGTGAAAACACCAGAGCGAGCTTGGCATCTGGCACGAATTAACCGCAGACCAAGCATTAAAAATTCATTACTCATCTTAGTTATCGTTCTGGTCGCAGGAGTGGTTTTGCCTCTGTTGGCACCGCAAAACCCCTACGATCTTGCTACATTCAGCATTATGGAGAACCGCCTTCCTCCTGGTGCTGAAAGCTTCGATGGCATGACCTTTTGGCTTGGTACCGACTCCCAGGGTCGTGATATGGTATCGGCTATTCTTTATGGTATGCGAATCAGCCTTATTGTCGGCTTGGTGGCAACCACAATAGCGCTCATGATTGGTATCTGTGTGGGATTGGTGGCAGCCACATTTGGATCCAAGGTTGACGCAGTGTTGATGCGCTTTGTAGATTTTGTTCTCGGTTTCCCATCCATTCTTGTTGCCCTGGTACTTCTGGCTGCACTCGGACGTGGCGTAGACAAGGTTATTTTTGCTATCGTGGTTGTTCAATGGGCTCACTATGCCCGCGTGATGCGTGCTTCTGCAATGGTTGAGCGCCAAAAGGAATATATCGAGGCAGCAGAAAATCTCGGATATTCCAAAATGCGGATCATGTTCAGACATTTACTGCCCAACAGCATCTCCGCCGTGCTGGTGATTGCGACAATCAGGGTCGCTGTAGCCATTACCCTGGAAGCCACGCTGTCATTTCTAGGTGTTGGTGTGCCAGTAACCGAGCCTTCACTCGGTCTCCTGGTCGCCAGTGGGTTTCAATTTCTGATGAGTGGTGAATATTGGATCAGCGTATATCCAGGTATTGCACTTGTCATTTTGATTTTTTCCTTAAACCTCGCCGGAGACCGTCTTCGTGAGGCCTTTGATTCGAGGCGCTAATGAATGATCATCTTTTAACAGTCAATGACCTGCTAACCGTGTTCCATTTCGAAGAGGGTGCCTATGCAGCGGTAAACCGTATTAGTTTCTACTTAAAAAAAGGTGAAGTCCTTGGTCTTGTCGGTGAGTCCGGCTCTGGTAAATCGGTGACCGGTCAGTCACTGATAGGTCTGATTGATCCACCGGGTGAAGTTGTTAGTGGGGAGATTTTGTTTAAAGGCCGGAACTTAGCAAAAATGAGCGATGAAGAGTTACGCCTTGTGCGAGGCAAGGAAATAGCCATGATTTTTCAAGATTCGTTGAGTGCCCTGAACCCTGTTTTGAAAATCGGAGAACAAATGATTGAGGTCATCACTGAGCATGATGATATCGCACCCAAAATCGCTAGAAATCGTACTATAAAGGCTCTCAAACAAGTGGGCATCACTGCGCCGGAAACCCGTGTCGATCAATATCCGCACGAATTTTCAGGAGGAATGCGTCAACGCGTTGCCATTGCTATTGCACTGCTGAACAATCCTGACATTATAATTGCTGATGAGCCGACAACAGCTTTAGATGTTACAATCCAGGGACAGATTCTCTCGGAAGTTCAGAATTTGCAAAGAGACAC
>JAOZTO010000234.1 GCA_029942265.1 Desulfocapsa sp. | reverse complement strand
AAAAATCGTCTACAAATCGTCTACAAAAGCAAAAAACGGGTTAACCCAAGATGAGCTAACCCGTTGGATTTACTGGTCGGAACGAGAGGATTTGAACCTCCGGCCACTTGTCCCCCAGACAAGTGCGCTACCAGGCTGCGCCACGTTCCGATATTATAGTCTTTTTACCATGGTGTTGAATAGCTGTCAATAATGGTTAACAGAAAATAGAAAATGTCAGCTATTTTTATTTAGTATCTCCTTTACAGCGAGTAGTTCATTTTTAATCGTGCTGAGATGGTTCAGTTTAACTGTGTCGGTTGAATCTACAGGCACTTGGTTTGTATTTGCCAAGAACTTTTTAGCACCTGTCAGAGTGTAACCTTGATCATGTAAAAGTGTTTTTATTGATACGATAATTTCAACATCTTCACGTCTGTAGAGACGTTGGTTGGAATTAGCGCGTCGTGGTTGAATTTCAGAAAATTCAACCTCCCAGTATCTAAGTACATGGGGTGCTACGCAAACCAGTTTTGCTACTTCACCGATTTTGAAATATAGTTTGTTGGGGATTTCAACACTCATCTGGGGATGTTTGTCTCCCTCAGGGTTTATTTAACAACCCCTTAGTTACTATTTGTTTATCTGTTCCCGCATTTTCTTGCTTGGACGGAAACTAATCATCTGTCTTTTTTTTATTGTTATCGTCTCACCAGTGCGTGGATTACGGCCACGACGTGGCTGTTTATCACGAACATTAAACGTCCCAAAATGAACAAATTTAATAGGTTCCCCATCAAGGAGAGTTTGTTTCATTTTGTCCAAAAAGGAATCGACTAATTCTGAGCATGTGCTTTGAGGATAGCCAAGTTGTGTTGTAAGTGCTTCTGCAAGTTCTTTTCGGGTAAGATTTCCTGTGTTCATATTAACCTTCTCTCAGACTTCCATTAAATTTGGAAATCAATGTATTGATAATTTTTGTATGTGATTTATTAACATTTTTCTCAGTAAGTGTTTTTGTCGGAGATCTATAAGTGACAGAAACAGCAATGCTTTTCATATTATTTGCAAGTGATTTATCTTGGTATATATCGAAAACTTCACATTGTTCAATAAATTTTTCTTTACTTGATCGAATACTTTCAAGTAAATTTCCTGATTTAACAGTAGCAGGAACAATGAGTGCAATATCTCTTTTGACTGCAGGGTACACCGGAAGTTGCTGAAAATCCTTTGAAGCTGCCTTTAATGCACAAAGTAATTCAAAATCAATGTCAATGTAGAATAACTCCTGTTTAATGCCAAATTCTTTTGCAACGTCACTTTGAAGTCTGCTTAATTGTCCAATAACACCTTTTGGTGAGTCAAGAATGAGGCATTGGTCTGGATCACCATAGGTTTCGAACTCAGATTTGTTGGGAGTACGAAACTGTATTATATCATCTTCATTACAGCCATATAAACGGAGATTTTCAAAAAGCAATTCAGCAATTCCCTTGGCATCAAAAATATCAACAGGATCACCACTGAAATAGAGTGACGATGCGTTTCCGAAACGTTTCCCTGTGAGCACACATGTTAAACGTTCTTTTTCGATTGGATGCTCATTTTCTCCTTGAGGAGTGAATACTTTTCCAATTTCAAAAAGCTTTACCTGGATATTTTGGAAATTTATATTTCGCTTAACATTTTCCAGAAGTCCAGGGAGTAACATCGTTCGCATTACAGTCTGATCTTCGCTCAGAGGGTTGAGGAGGTGTACAAATGAACGTCTACTATCGTCCTCAGAAAGATGCATCATTGCTGAGTGTTTTTCTGCAACAAAACTATAATTTATAGCCTCAGAAATACCCATATCAACTAGTAACGCAGAGGTTTGTTTGCGGAGAAACCGTTTGCTTTCCTGCTCTGGATAGTCAAGCCCAACCTTGGGTAATGTTGTGGGAATATTGTTGTAGCCAATAAGACGAGCAACTTCTTCGATCAGATCCACTTCACGTTCGATATCTATTCGAAATGTAGGTGGATTAACCCAAATGGTGTCGTCATCCTTTTTTTTGCAACGAATGGATATGGACTGAAGCACATCTGTGATTTTGTCATAATCCAGTGGTATTCCAAGAAGTGCTGAAGTTTTTGAAATCCGAAGTTTTAGTGAATTAAGGGGGCGAATACCATGATAAAGATCAACTCCTCCTTCCATTGCTGTACCGCCAGCAACTTCGCACAAAAGAGAGACTGCACGTTCCATGGCAGTGACACAGCCACCTGGATCAACACCTCTTTCAAATCTAAAAGATGCTTCACTAGGCAGCTTTAATCTTCTGGCAGTGCGCCGAATGGAGATAGCATTAAAACAGGCACTCTCAAGCAGAACACTGGTAGTGGTATCAGTTACTTCTGAATTCATTCCACCCATGACGCCTGCCACAGCAACTGGTTCTTTAGCATCACATATCATCAACATATCAGGTTCAAGAGTTCGCTCTATACCGTCAAGAGTTGTAAATGTTTTTTCGTTGTTTTTAGGGTGACGAACGATGATCTGTTTTCCTGCTATATTATCATAATCAAAAGCGTGCAGTGGTTGGCCATATTCCATCATTACTAAATTAGTAATATCAACAACATTATTAATGGGACGAAGCCCAATGGACAGTAATCGCTTCCGTATCCACCAAGGCGATTCTTCAATTGTAATATTTGTAATAAGACGTGCAGCATAACGAGGACAGACCTCAGAGTCTTCAATATCAACAGAAAAATCACGATTGGAATGTTGAAGTACAGCTGATTTAACCGGAACATTAAGTGCTGTTCGTGTCACACTTGAGACTTCTCGCGCAATCCCTATAACTGATGCACAATCTGGTCGATTTGGAGTCAAATCAACTTCAACTAATATATCGTCTATGCCCAGTGCTTCGATAAGTGCCTGTCCGTGTGGTGTTTCTCGTGGCAACTCCATGATTCCAGAATGGGATTCACTTAGGCCGAGTTCTCGTTCAGAACAGAGCATACCAAAGGATTTAATTCCTCGCACCTTAGATGCCTTTATTTTGGTTCCATCTGGTAATATTGTGCCAACAAGTGCAATCACAGTAAGCAAATCTTTTCGAACGTTTGGGGCACCGCAAACGATGGAGAAAGTTTCATCTCCAACGGCCACTTCGCAAAGATTTAGTTTGTCCGCATTAGGATGAGGCTCTACTGAAAGTACTTTAGCAGTTTTGAATGGGGCAAGTTCTTGAAAAAGAGGGGTAACACTGTCAACTTCGAGGCCAAGCATTGTTAAATGATCTGCAAGGGCTTCCGGAGTGAGGTCACCGATATCTACATATTCTTTAAGCCAGTTGATGGTAAACTTCATGGGAGTCTATATTGAAAGCTAAAATTGTGAAAGAAAACGGAGATCGTTTTCATAATAAAGACGAATATCATCTATACCGTATTTAAGCATTGCGATTCGTTCAATACCAAGACCAAAGGCAAAGCCGCTGTATACTTCGGGATCGTAGCCAACCTTTTTAAAGACTTCAGGGTCGATCATTCCCGAGCCAAGGATTTCAAGCCAACCAGTGTGTTTGCAGACACGACATCCTTTTCCCTTACAGATAACACAGGCGATATCAACTTCAGCGCTTGGTTCGGTGAAGGGGAAAAAACTTGGTCTAAATCGTAGATCAAGGTCTTTGTCAAACATTTTTTGTGTAAATATTGTGAGTATGCCTTTAAGGTCTGCAAATGAGATAGAACGATCAACTAGGAAACCCTCCACCTGGTGAAACATGGGTGTGTGGGTAATATCAGAATCACAACGATACACCTTACCAGGTGCAATAACCCTGAGAGGTGGTTGTTGGCTTTCCATGATTCGAGCTTGCATGGGCGACGTATGTGTACGCAATAAAATTGAGTCACTGACATAAAAAGTGTCGTGCATATCACGTGCTGGGTGATGTGCCGGAATATTTAGTGCCTCAAAATTGTAGTGATCGTGTTCAACGTCAGGGCCTTCTGCAACCGAAAACCCAAGACTTTCAAATATGGAACAGACCTCATTCATAATTTGGGTAACAGGGTGTAATTTTCCAGTCTGAGGTTTTCTTCCGGGAAGTGTCAAGTCGATAGTACTGTTATTAGACGAAGATTCCAAAGACGCTGAAAAAGATTGCTGTTTTTCAGTGTACCAAGATTCGATTTCTTTTTTAACAGCATTTGCCATTTCTCCGAGTCGAGGTTTGTCCTCTTTTGGAACAGTTCCAAGTGCTCTCATGACAGTACTACATTGCCCTTTTCTGCCAAGAAACCGGATTCGAAATTCCTCCAGCTGGTCTGTTCTTTCTACAGCAGCCAATTGTTCTTTGGCTTGGTTCTGCAGAGTAATTAATTCTTGCTCCATATCTTTTAGGGGGTGATAGTCGTGATAACAGAAAATAATATGCCGGTTCCAATAAGAATCGAAACCGGCATGTGAAGAGGCTTGTTTTGAATGAGCCCTAATATATTCCGGGTGCAGCAAAAGTGGTGGCGTTGTAAAAAAATCTCTGTCTGCTTCGTTGCTGCAAATTTCCTATCATTACAACGTACTTTAGTACGACGTAATAATAGAAAATTTACGCATCTCGCATAGGGATTTTTTACGAATCAACAACCTTAGGAACGGGGACGAAATAACTTCCCCATCTATACATCTCATCTTCAGGCC
>JAOZTO010000233.1 GCA_029942265.1 Desulfocapsa sp. | reverse complement strand
TGAACAAGGAATAAAATTGACATTTAACAAATAATAGACTAACACTATTGCATTTTCTTACCTAGCCATCTCAAGTTTTACCTTTTTACGAACCTATCACAAGCAGTAATAATCTTTTAAATTTTATCAGGAGAAATACCATGAAAAAAACACCTAAATTTATTGCACTAGCGCTTGTTGCCAGTTGCGCACTGTTGTTTTCCCAAGGTCAGGCAAAGGCTGAAGGATCAACATTCGACATCGTAAAAGAACGTGGCTACATCAATTGTATTATTGGCAATTCCTTTGTTGGTTTCTACACAGTGGACGAAAAGGGAACCTGGTCAGGAATGGACATTGATATCTGTCGCAGTGTAGCGGCAGCTGTTTTTGGTGATAAAGATAAGGTGAAATTTAATTCGGTGCAGTGGGCACAGAGTTTTACTTCCATCAAAAGTGGTGCCGGAGATCTCTTGTCAAAAGGTATGACTTGGACATTGTCACGTGACAGTAGCCAGGGACTTGATTTTCTTGATACCTATTTTTACGATGGACAGGGCTTTATCGTTCGTAAAGACATTGGTGTTAAATCAGCTCTTGATCTTAAAGGAGCAACAGTTTGTGTTCTGACAGGAACATCATCTGAACTTAATCTTACAGATTTTAACCGTACCAACGATCTTGGTATCAAACCAGTTGTTTTTGATGATGCTTCTGTTCGGAATGCTGCATTTTTTAATAACAACTGTGATGCGATGACCAACGATAGATCCGGTTTGGCTGCAGCTCGTTCAACTGCTCAAAATCCTGATGATTACGTGGTTCTTCCTGAAACTATTTCCAAAGAAGCACTTTCCTTCGCTGTTCGTCAAAACGACAGCCGCTGGGCAAATGTGGTGAAATGGACATTTGCTGCCCTTGTTGAAGCAGAAGAGCTTGGAATTACCTCTGAGAATATTGATGAGATTCGTAAAACCACAAAAGATCCTGTAGTCAAACGTTTTCTTGGTCTGGAAGGAGATTTGAACAAAGGACTTGGATTGCCAGCAGACTGGACTTATCAGGTGATTAAACAAGTCGGAAATTACGGCCAAATGTATGAGAGAAATCTTGGTCCTGATACCGCTCTGGCTCTTGATCGTAAAGGAACCTTGAATGATCTGTGGAAAAACGGTGGCTTGATGTATTCCAAATCTTTCCGTTAAACCCCCTGTGGATACCCTATGTGTGACTTTCACATGGGGTATCTGTTTATCTGCTCTTGCTGTATGCCGTATCTGTGGTTCGTCTTCCCCCCTATTTTGTAAACTTGTGGTGCCATCCGATTATACCTTTAAAAAAACTTATATATGATTCGTCATACCGGGCCAAACTGATTCAGGGGATCACTCTGTTTTCAGTTGTTGCCATCGCCTACTATTTTTTTTGCAATGTTACTGAAAATCTTCAAAAAATGGAACTGCCATTTGGTTTTGATTTTCTCAGTTCCACTGCAGGTTTTGATATAGGCTGGTCGATTATTCCCTATGATCCGACCATGTCTTACAGTCGTGTTTTTCTGGTGGGAATTTGTAACACCCTCATTTTATCAATACTGATTGTTTTCTTTGCAACTGCTCTAGGTTTTGTTGTCGGTATTATACGATTATCACGAAATTATTTACTCTCCCAATGCGCTAAATGGTACGTTGAATTTGTACGAAATGTTCCTCTGCTGATCCAAATTATATTCTGGTTTGTCGTTGTATTTTCAACTCTTCCAGGGCCACGACAAAGTTATAGTCTCTTTGGGGGACTGGTTTTAAATAATCGTGGTTTTTATTTCCCCTCTCCAGTGTTTGAAGCATCTTCAAGCTGGACTATTATTGCTGTATTGCTCACAGTAATTTGCTCATTTCTGTTACTAAAAAAATCGAAAAAATATCGAAAACGAACCGGAAAACATCTCCCCATGCTCTATCCTGTTCTTGCAGGGATGTTGACTATTGTTGCCATTGTTTTCCTGATAACTGGTACACCATTACATTGGGATGTTCCCTCTTTACAGGGTTTTAATTACCGCGATGGATTTTTCTTCCCAACAGCATTCGGGGCAGCATTTGTTGCTATGACAATCTATCGCTCTGCAACCATTGGTGAAATGGTTAGGGCAGGTATTCAGTCGATTGACCGGGGACAGATAGAGGCCGCTTCAGCCATCGGCTTTTCACCTTTTAAAACCCTACGTTTGATTATTGTACCCCAGGCTGCACGAGCTATTCTGCCACCGCTGATCAATGCATGGTTGACCATAGTTAAGGAATCATCCTTAGCAGTAGCCATTGGCTTTCCGGAGCTAGTCTCTGTGTTTATCCAGACTTCTTTGAATCAGACCGGACGCGCCATTGAAATTGTGATGATGGTTATGGGTTTTTATATGTGTACGAGTTTGTCGATTTCCTACGTTATGAACAAGTATAACAAACGAATTCAGATGCGGGAGGGATAAATTGGATACCACACAAGATCACAAAAATGAATTACGTGAATTTATTCCTAAACCGGATCGGCCACCGATTACCACCACTAGTGGTCCTCTTGGTTGGCTGAAAAAAAATCTCTTTGGGAATATCTGGAACACCCTGTTAACAGCCGCTGTTTTTGGTTTGCTGTTTTTAATCCTGAAACCCTTTTGGGAATGGACTGTTGTTAATGCAGTTTGGACAGCATCAACACGGCGTGAGTGTATGTCTATCAGCCCAGATGGAGCTTGCTGGGCTGGTATCATTCCATGGATTAACAATCTTATGTATGGCTTATATCCCGATCGACTTCAATGGAGAGTAGATCTGGGATTTGTGCTTGGGATACTCTGGTTTCTCCCTCTGGCATTGAAAAAAGCAAAACACAAAATGCAAATAGCACTTTTGGGTATATTGCTGATGCCTTTTCTTGCAAATTATCTGTTTCTGGGCGGAGAGCGAAGCAATTTTCACTATATTGTTGCTTGTTCTGCCCTGGGTGCTCTGTTACTGATATATCTAAATATTGTGCTAAACTACCTGAATGGTAAATCTTTAGTACGGTATATTGAGCCATTTATAGAGCGAATGGCAAAACAACACACCGCTCTTTTTTCATATTTGATCATCTGGTTTATTGCAACTGGTGTTATCGCAGTGCTCTTTAAAAGCCAGACCTTGGAATATGTCTCCGTTGATGCTTGGGGAGGTCTCTTTCTGACCCTGATTATTTCAGGGGTTTCAATTGTGGCGGCACTTCCAATTGGCATCGTACTAGCCCTTGGAAGGCGGTCTGATATGCCGATAATCAAATGGTTTTCAATTTGTACTATTGAGCTTGTACGATCTGTTCCGATGATAACGGTTCTGTTTATGTCCGTTACAATGCTACCGCTGTTTTTTCCAAATACAATGGAGTTGAATAAGTTGGTGCAGGTGCTTGTGGCTGTCTGTTTGTTTGCCGGTGCATATATGGCAGAGACTGTTCGAGGCGGATTACAGGCGATTCCACGTGGTCAATACGATGCGGCAAAATCATTGGGAATTGGCTACTGGTACACTATGATTTTTATTATTTTACCCCAGGCATTACGAGCGATGATTCCCAATATTGTAACTTCATTTATCAGTTTGTTTAAAGATACCACTCTGGTTTCCATTATCGGATTGTTTGATATTATGTTGATGGCTCGAAATATCTCAATAGATAAAAACTGGCTAGGACTTCATACAGAACCACTGGTCGCCATTTCAATACTCTTTTTTGTGTTCTGTTATTCGATGTCGCGGTACAGTCAGCGCCTTGAAAAAAGATTAAACCCAAATAAATAAACATGAACACATCTGATAATCAACATTCTAATAATGATACGGCCACAGGCGTTGTTATTGAGATTAGCGGTCTGAATAAATGGTACGACGAGTTCCACGTTCTGAAAGATGTTTCACTTTCGGTACGAGAAAGGGAAATTATCGTTGTCTGTGGGCCGTCAGGTTCTGGGAAATCAACGTTTATTCGCTGTATTAACAGGCTTGAACCCTATCAGGAAGGGACTATTTCCATCTTTGGGGAACGTCTCGGAAATACCAAAAAAAGTGCAGGTGTAATTCGTGATAATGTTGGAATGTTATTTCAAAATTTTAATCTCTTTCCACACCTGACTCTTCTTGAAAATTGTACACTGGGACCGATATGGTTGCGGAATACTCCCGAATTCAAAGCTATTGAACAATCAATGTCGTTGCTGGAAAGAGTGGGGATCGCAGATCTTGCATCAAAATACCCAGGTCAAATATCGGGCGGACAGCAGCAGCGTGTAGCAATTGCCCGCTCCCTTGCCATGGAACCTAAAATCATGCTGTTTGATGAGCCAACATCGGCGCTTGATCCTGAGATGATTAAAGAGGTTCTCGATGTGATGATTGATCTGGCACAATCTGGAATGACAATGATTTGTGTCACCCATGAAATGCAATTTGCCAGTCAGGTTGCTGATCGGATTGTCTTTATGGCCGAAGGAGAAATTGTTGAAGAAGGGCCGCCGGAACAAGTGATTGAAAATCCTCAATGGGATAGAACAAGTCTCTTTTTTGATCATGTTTTAAGTCATTAAATATTCGGCTAGCACCCTAGGTTCGTTAGATCCACTTACAAACAAATATGTAAATATTCGGGTTGGGCTCAAAACAGCCCAGACCACTGAATTGTAAATGTTT
>JAOZTO010000232.1 GCA_029942265.1 Desulfocapsa sp. | reverse complement strand
ACAAAGCAAAAGTTCTTCATGAAGTATTCTATGCCCCAATGATTCATCATGTTCTTCAAGCCACCACAACTTTGCTGGCTGATAGTACTATTGTTGTCATTGGACATCAGAAAGAAGCCGTTGAAAAGAGTCTGGCAAAATTTCCCATCAAAACTGTACTCCAGCAAGAACAGCTTGGAACTGGTCATGCCGTTCTCTGTGCCGAAACTGCCATTGACAAGATGGAAGGATGTGTCATGATCCTATGTGGAGACACGCCTCTTATTCGTGCGGAAACACTAAAAGAAATGCTCGCACAACACCATTTACAAAAGTCAATGCTTACCGTAATGACCACACTCCTTGACAATCCAAGCAATTATGGCCGCATTATCAGTGCAGATGACGGAACCGTTCTTTCGATTGTAGAAGAAAAAGATGCTGACCAGGAGCAGAAAAAAATTAAAGAAATCAATGCTGGCATCTACTGTATTGACACTCAATTTCTTTTTACAAACCTAAAAAATATCGGTACAAACAACAGTCAGGGAGAAGTCTACCTCACAGACATTGTCACTCAAGCCGTCGCAGAAAACCTCCCTGTTCATAAATTCGTCAATCCAAATGCTCAGGATGTCCTTGGCGTCAACTCCCGAATCGAGCTTTCAGCTGCACATCACGAGCTCCAATTACGTAGAAACAGAACGCTTATGGCCTCTGGCGTCACTATGATCAGCCCAGAATCCATACAGGTATCACCTGAATCCACACTTGATAAAGATGTCATTCTCCATCCCGGAGTCGAAATAACCGGACAATCAAACATATCCTCTGGATCAAAAATAAAACCCGGTGCCCTTTTGCATAATGTTATCTTAGGTGATCAGTGCATTATAGGTGCATATAGTTGTCTCGATAACTGCACAATTGAAGCTGGATCTACAATCCCTCCTCACAGCGGTGACTGCTAATTTAACTTCCATCAATCCTTGTATGCTTCTTATTTACGAACAGGCTGTTCCATTTCACCTAAACCGCCATTGAAGATCTTGCCAGACAGCATAATCAACGAAGGTGACTCAGTAACTATAATCCAAAAAGGATTCAACCGGAGATCTACTATGAGTGATTTAAAAAAGATGTACACCACCATTCTTGGCGATAATTTTCCAATGGATATGAGCATTACATTCGGTGACCAGAAGCTTGTCTACCGTAAACGTACATGGGGAATCACAATGGAAGATGGAACCATTGATGAACGTGGTATTCGATATGGCGAAAACCCGGATCAGGAAGCTGCCCTGTATGAACTTGTGAATGGCAATCTTACTTTGGGAAAATGTGAGTTTATCAATCCCGGCAATGGTCTTGTCTCAGCCATTGCTGTTGAAGATATGCTCCAGGTCGGTAAACATCCAGGCAAGATCAATCTGACTGATGTGGATAACGGACTCAACATCATCAAATATTTAACAGATAAACCAGCAGCAGTTATTCTTAAACACAACAATCCATGCGGTGCTGCCACCGACGACAGCTTGAGTGTTGCGTACAGAAAAGCCAACCGCTGTGACCGTATTGCAGCATTTGGCGGTGCTGTTATTATGAATCGTGCCGTCGATACCGATACGGCAAAGCTTATGGCCAGAAACTACCTGGAAGTTGTCTGTGCCCCAGATTTTGAAGACGGGAGTCTGGAAATATTAGCGGCACGAAAAAATTTGCGAGTTATCAAAATGAGCGGCATTGATCGCCTTGCTGATTTTGAAAAGTTCCGTTTTGTTGATTTTAAAAGCCTTATTGATGGTGGTATTATTGCGCAACAATCAGCTGTCAATTCCATTCGCTCAATTGATGATATGAAACCAGCCACGGCAACCAGAAAAGGAGTTGATTACAAGTGCGACAGAGAACCCACCCAACGTGAAATTGATGATATGCTCTTTGGCTGGGCCATTGAACACGGAGTTACCTCGAACTCTGTACTCTACATCAAAGATGGGTGCACTGTAGGAATTGGAACCGGTGAACAGGACAGGGTTGGAGTTGCTGAAATAGCAGTACACAAAGCCTATATAAAATATGCTGACATTCTCAGTTTTGATGCCCACAAAATCCCATACGCTGATCTCTGCCTTGAAATTTCACAAGGTACACGCAATATTGAGGAAAAGAAGGTCATCGATGCAAAAGTCCAGGAAGATCGAGCCAACCTTCCAGGTTCTGTAATGATATCCGATGCGTTCTTCCCATTCAGAGATGGTGCTGATGTCGGCATCGACCAAGGTGTCACTGCTATTCTTCAAGCTGGTGGTTCGATGCGTGATTCAGATACTATAGATGCGTGTAATGAAGCCGATCCAAAAGTTGCCATGATGTTTACCGGACAGCGTTCCTTTAAACACTGATAGTTCGTAAAAATTCGGCTAAAATGTTTGGCTAGCACCCTATCTTCGTCCGATCCGGCTTGTTCACATATGAAAAAATATAGTTCACAAGCCGGATCAAACGAACCTAGGGCACTATCCAAACATTTACAATTCAGTTCTTTAGCCTGTTTTGAAATTAACCCCACATTGCTTGACCAAACTCCTGTCCCTGTAAGTGTTTCAGGGACACCGCCATGTGCGATCTCGAATATTACGATAGTTCCATAAAACAGGCAGAAGACAAATGGCTATTTCATCAAACCTTCCAGACTGAGCAACAACTCCTGAACACCCACTAATCGAACTCGCTTTAACAATGATTCCTGACAATGGGTCAAAGCATCAAGCGTTTCAGCATTGGGATGCCCTATCCCTATTCCCCAGCCAGTGCGTTCGGCATGCTCCACCAGTTTTTGTAACTGCTTACAGATTTCATCCGTTGAATGCAAATTATCAAGAAAAATATGCCGTCTTGCGGAGAGCACACCAGCTGCGCGAGCGGCTTTTAGTCCCTGGCTGTCAGAAGTAGTAAAGCTGTCTACAAAAAACAAACCTTGTCCAATCAGCAACTGCATAAAACTATCCATTGCTTTCCGGTTCTCGGTATACAATGATCCCATATGATTATTCACACCAACTGCATGTGGAACCGCTTGGATATTTTCGAGGAACAGATCCGCCTGTTCTTTTATGTTTTGTCCAGTAAGTAAAGCCCCAGGGCCTGGATCCCATTCGCTGCTTTTGGGTTCCATGGGCTGGTGTAAGAGTATAATTCGACCTGCCTGAAAAGCAGTTTCTTCAAGTTCTTTTGTAAATGGAGCAGCCGCTAAAAACGAAAAGGTCAGGTTTAATGGCAGTGCAAGTAACTTGGTTCCAACATCTTTATGATACCCCATATCATCTATGATAATTGCTACCATTGGTAAGCTGGAATCCCGAATCGGTAAAATATCAGACGGTAACTCAGTGGGACTGGTGTAAGGTTCTTCAAATGCTATATCTACAGCTCCCTCTTCCTCCACCTCCATCTGCGCACCATGTGCAACAGCTGTTCTGAAAAAAATAACATATGCGGCTACTGCCATTGAAAAAGCAAGTAAGCCAGCGAGTATTAAAAAAGAAAATATCCGCATTACAACTGGTGATCTTTTTGTTTTTATTTTTTTCTTTGTCCGACGTACTGGAGATTTTTTTTTCTTTCTGCTTTTTTTATTCATAGTTTTTGCTCAACCAACCGGATCACCATTACGATTTATTTTTTTCTTGATAAAACGTATTGTGTCAATAGTTTAAAAAGATTCAAAATTGGTCTACATTTTTCATCAGAAAATACCTGTAGACCTGACAAGGCATTTTCAACAACGGACTCTGCTTTTTTCCTGCTTCGCTCAAAACCATTATACTGTTCAATCAAACCATATGCTTCAATAAATTCATGCTCAGTCACACTTTTCTTTTCGATAAGAAGCAGCAGCCTCTTCTTATCCTCAGGCTTTGCAATTGAGAGTGCATAAATCAACGGAAGTGTCATCTTTCCTTCCTGGAAATCGTTACCAACGGTTTTTCCGGTATCTACTGGATTCCCTTGATAATCAAGCAAGTCGTCAATAATTTGAAAGGCTGTTCCCAGGTTCATACCATATTCTGCAAGTGCCTGTTGTTCGCTTGCGGTTGCGTTGGATACAAGTGCTCCAAGTTCACAGGTTGCGGCAATAAATAAGGCCGTTTTGCCTTTAACTGCTGCAAAGTAGTCCGTCTCAGACAGAGAAATATCCTGTGTGTTGCGAAGTTGCACAAACTCTCCATTAACCATGGCATTTGTTGCCTTACAAAAAATATCAAGTGCCTCCACACCACCAAGCGCTCCTACAAGATACATAGACCTTGAATGAAGAAAATCACCTCCAAGAATGGCAGCAATCATTCCAAATTTATTATTTACAGAAGGTTTTCCACGACGCATATCTGCATGATCAATCACATCATCATGATACAGGCTTGCACTATGCAGATACTCAAAGGCAACAGCCAACTCATATACAGCTGATTTTTTATCTTTTTTCGGATTTACTCTACAGTTACATAACTGCGCCGACAACACAACAAGCAGAGGTCGAAGTCGTTTTCCTCCATTAAAAAGGCCATATTGCAAAATTTCCCTCAGGAGAGGATCGGCATTAACTGTTGCAACCTGCAAATCCTGGCGCATAACCTGTTCAATTTTTTTGACTTCAGGTGCAATGGAATGCATCAATTGTTCTTTTGAGGTTTTTTTTTCTGCCGTCATTGGTTGTTG
>JAOZTO010000231.1 GCA_029942265.1 Desulfocapsa sp. | reverse complement strand
CTTTTTTCTCAAACACCACTATAGCTGCCTTCTAAGCATGTCCGGGAACTGCTGTATAACCTCCATCACAATAATTTACTATCCTGAGATACTACGGCAGGACACAGGCCTGGAGATCCCAGGAAAAATACTTTTGGCACATCAACTTCGGGTGTATCACGGCTTATATTTTTTATAGTTGATCGTATACTTTTTCATTTTATAGTTTAGAAGCTGAGGTGAAATACCAAGCAATCTTGCTGATGCAGATGGCTTACCTGAAGTTTTTTCCAGGGCATCTTTGATTAAGCTCATTTCTTTTTCATCTCTTTTTTTGAAAAGTGTCGCTACCTGGTTGGGAGTTTCCTTGTCTTGCATAGCGCTTGATGTGGAAGGGAAGTAATAATTAATCCTGCCATTCGTGTTCCGTTCTGAGCTTTTAGATGTCTTATGTGACAAAGATTTTCCCTTCAATTTCTCAGAGCCTTTCTTAAAGTGTAAATGAAAATGAGGCGACAGATGACGCTTTGTAATTGTTCCATGCGTTTTAACCAAATTCATTGCGCCTTCAATCATATGCTCCAATTCGCGGACATTGCCAGGCCAGGGATAGTTCTCGAAAAGTGCCATAACTTCTCCTGAGAGAGCATTGACTTTTTTCCCCATCTGGACGTTACACTTTTGAAGGAAATGAGGAATAAGCATTTGAAGATCGTCTAAACGTTCGGCTAGAGGGGGTATTTGTATAAATACAACGGCTAGTCGATAAAAAAGATCTGGTCGCAGTTGTTTGTTTGCGATTGAGATATGTGGATTTTTATTGACAGAACTGATTAATTTACAATCGATTTCCACCTCCTCCAAAGAACCCACACGTCTTACCTTACGATCTTGCAAAAATCTGAGGAGTTTAGCTTGTAAGCCCACTGTCATTGAATTAATCTCATCAAGAAAAAGTGTACCTCCGTTTGCTTTCTCAAAAATCCCCTGTTTATCAACAGCTCCGGTAAAGGCCCCTGTTGATGTACCAAAAAGGATTCCTTCAAGCAGATTTTCAGGGATAGCTGCACAGTTTACTGCTACATATTTTTCCCTCCTTCTCGAACTATGATTGTGAATTGATTGAGCGAATAATTCTTTGCCGGTTCCTGTTTCGCCGAACAACATTACAGATGAGGAAGATTGTGCTGCAAGTTTAGCCACCTCTGTAGATTCAAGAAATTCCCTTGATTCGCCAATAATATCATGAAAGTTAAAACAGGTTCCATTGCCGAGTTGCTTATTAGATTTCCCGGTTGGCAACTTGTTTGATTTCTGAAAAATTTTTAGTTTTTCCGATTGAGAGACAGAGTCAAACTTTTGTTCAATAAGTGAAAAATCCTGGATAAAACAAATTGATCCAATAAGTTTTTTGCCTTCATACAGGGGGAATATATTATGTATAGAGTTAACCAGTTTTCCCAGATTAGTCCTGTAATAGCACGCAAGTCCCTTGACATGATTACCTGTCTTAAGACATTGCATAGTTGGACTTACGCCATCATCTACCTGATATATCGCAGTTACTTTTTTCCCGATGACAGTTTCAGATTGAATGTCATCCATTCTGGCCTGCTCATCATTCATAAACAGGACACGTCCCAGGGCATCAGTAACTGTTATGCCTTCATAAAAATTTTCTAATAGAGGCAGGATGCAGAACTTATCCATGTCTATCTCTGGAAATAATCTTCTAATATCATTTTGAGTTTTGGTCATAATAAGGTCAATCAATTGTATAACGGTTATATGTCGCTATTCTTTTTATCAGCATTTGTAAAATTATTTTTACTATTTATAAAATATATTTAACAGATTCTGGCTAATTGTAAAATATATTTTATCAACTAAGGAGGTCAGATTGTCAGCAAAATATTTTTTGATGTTTTTTTTCTTAAATTCAGATCAGTTAAGCCATCAAGCTGTATTGTTTTAAAAACAGGCACGGCTATTGCTATTATGTTGGTAATTGTCGAATTTTAAATGTACACCTTAACTGATAATTTAACAAAGAATGCATTGACTAACAACTGGTCATTAAGTTTCATTTTACCAAGCACCTAAGGAGTCAAAATATGTATGACAGAATGCAAAGCTTTTCTAAAGAAGACCTAACCATGATTCATGCTTCTTCCATGAAGGTGCTGGAACAAACTGGTGTTATATTCAACGATCATAATGCACTGCGACTGTTCAAGGACAACGGGTTTAAAATAGATGGGGAGAAAGTTCATTTTAGTGAGAAAGATATCTTAAAAGCTTTAGATACAGCCCCATCCTCTTTCGAGTTACATGCTAGAAATCCTGGAAAAAACTTGTCCATCGGTGGGGATTCATGGGCTTACGTACCGACTTATGGCGCGCCTTTCGTAATTAGCAGGGAGGGAGAAAAACGTCCTGGAACCATGCATGATTATGACAATATCTGTAAACTTGTTCAAACTTCCGAACATATCAATATGAATGGCTATAAGCTCGTTGAACCTTCAGATGTGGCAACCAGAACCGCCTACCTGGATATGCTGTTTTCTAATATTATTCTTTGCGATAAGCCTTCTATGGGAAGTACGGACACTATTGAGGCCGCTGAAGATAGTATAGCAATGGCAAGCATTGTATTCGGTGGCCGAGAGAAACTCAAAGAAAAACCTGTTATTGTTGGTCTCATAAATCCACTATCTCCTCTACAGTTTGCAGAAGAAATGGCTGGATCTATTCTTGTATACGCCCATAACCGGCAACCAATTATTATTGCCAATATGATCATGGCTGGGACTTCGGGACCTATTTCTCTTCCCGGACTTCTCACATTGATGAATGCAGAAATTTTAGCCGGGTTGACCCTGGCACAATTAGCAGGCCCCGGAACTCCGGTTATCTACGGATCAACCTCATGCCCAATGAATTTGAAAACCGGAGCTGCAACAATTGGTTCCCCAGAGACTTACATGATCAATTCTGCTACAGCCCAATTGGCAAGATTCTATAATCTCCCTTGTCGAACCGGTGGTTCTTTGACTGATTCCCTGGTACCAGATGCCCAGGCGCTTGCTGAGGGTGCCCTTTGTCTAAGCACTTCTATCAGGGCCGGAGCAAACATAGTCCTCCACTCTTGTGGCATGATAGGCACTTACATCGGGATCAGCTTAGAAAAATGGCTTATTGATGAAGAACTGTGCGGCATGGTTCGGGACATGATGAATCCCATGGACATTAATGAAGAAAGCATTGATTTAGAAGCAATCACAAGTATTGGTGTGGGCGGCAATTATCTCACCCACCCAACCACGCTTGCAAATTGTCGAACGGCATTTTATGAAAATAATCTCTATAACAAGTCTGATCATTTCAAATGGACCGCAAACGGTTCAAAACGAGTCGATGAAGTCGCCTCCGACACTTTACTCAAGCGATTAGCTGAGTTTGAAAAACCTCCCATTGACCCGGATATAGAAACTGCGCTATCAGATTTCATCACTAAAGCAAAAAAAAGGCACTAAAGACATAAAAAAATCAACTCACTTGCAAACGCAGGCTTCTAACGTAAACATGGCCTGCATAATTTTCCCTAAACCACAAACACACAGGAGCTACCATGAAACATGAAATACTATATCTTAGCCAGGACGATGTTGCAGCAACCGGATTAACAATGGCAGAAATTATTAAAGCAGTAGAACAGGGTTTTGAAGAAATGGGGAACGGCAGAGTTGAAATGCCACCCAAACCTGGCGTGCATCCTGGTGAAGGTGGAGATAACTTTATCCATGCCATGCCGGCATATATTCCAGCGATGAATTCGGCGGGTGTCAAATGGGTTAGTGGTTATCCTGGCAACCCGGCTAAAGGACTTCCATATATAAATGGTCTTCTGATTTTTAATGACACAGAAACCGGATTACCAAAAGCTGTTATGGATTGTTCCTGGATCACAGCCATGAGAACTGCAGCGGCATCGGCTCTCTCGGCGAAATATCTGGCCCGTTCCGAATCGTCAATAATCGGTATTCTTGCCTGTGGTGTCCAGGGAACGACTAACCTGGAAGCCATGAATGTCCTGTTTCCTTTAAAAAAAGTGTTTGCTTACGATACGTTACCAGAACAAACTGCAACGTTTACAGACTATGCCCAAAACGTCTTAAATCTTGAGGTTGAAATTGTAGAAGATCCTAAGAATGCAGTCTCTGGTTGCGATATCGTTGTAACCTCAGGGCCTATTCTGAAAGTTCCCCATGAAACCATCAAGGCTGGCTGGGTAGATGAGGGTACATTTATATCCTGTGTGGATTTCGATTCTTATTTTTCAAGGGATGCACTCAATCAGGCAGACAAATGGAGTACTGACAACCTTACTCAATACAACCATTATAAAGATGACATGGGATACTTTCAAAACTGTCCTCCTGTCTATGCAGAACTGGGTGAACTTGTCACCGGGAAGAAAAATGGGAGGGAGGCGGAAAATGAGAGAACATTTGCCGCAAATCTTGGTGTGGCAATGGAAGATATGGCGGTTTGTCCTCTCATCTATGATCTGGCCAAAAAGAAAAACATCGGTACTTGGCTACCTCTTTAACTGAATGGCTAACCCCAATAAACTGGAAATATGTTGGAATAAACGCCTTCCAGGAATCTTTCGAAGGCATAAATGAGTCCGTTGATTTAATAGCATTTTGGTTCGATGTCGAGATAAATGGA
>JAOZTO010000230.1 GCA_029942265.1 Desulfocapsa sp. | reverse complement strand
GTTGGTATTATTGCTGCTCAGTCCATTGGTGAACCTGGTACACAGTTGACAATGCGTACCTTTCACATTGGCGGTACTGCTAGCCGTGCTGTTGAACAGGCTGAGATCAAGAGTCAACGTGCTGGAAAGATAACATTTAAAAATCTCCATTCTGTTAAAAATTCTGAGGGCATTAAGATTGTAATGAATCGAAATGCTGAGATTACAGTTCTTGATGAACAGGATCGTGAACGAGAGCGTCACAAGGTAAATTACGGAGCACAGATCCTTGTACAGGAAGGACAATATGTTGAGCCTGCAACTATCCTTGCCGAATGGGATGCGTATACAATTCCAATCGTTTCAGAGGTTGGTGGTATTATCAAATTTGGTGATATTGTTGAAGGATCAACTATGCAGGAGAAGGTTGATGGTGTTACTGGTAAATCAAGTAAGGTTATCATTCCAACACCTTCAGGTGTACAGTTGTCACCTCGAATATCAATTAAAGGCGAAAAAGGAAATAAAACACTTAAAATACCTGATTCTGAAGCATTTGCTAGATATGCCTTGCCGGTAGGTTCAATCATATCTCTTGAAGAAGGTGACACAATTGAACCAGGTACTGTAGTTGGTAGAATTCCCCGTGAAAGTAGTAAAACAAAAGATATCACTGGTGGTTTGCCTCGTGTTGCAGAGCTTTTTGAAGTACGAAAGCCGAAAGAACCGGCGATCATTACCGAAATTGATGGGCGTGTAAGCTTTGGAAAGGAACTCAAAGGAAAACTGCGAGTTGTTGTGACTCCTGAATATGGTGAACCGCAAGAATACCTTGTACCAAAAGTAAAACATATTATCGTTCATGAAGGTGATTATGTTCAGGCCGGCGAGCCACTAATGGAAGGTACGGTTGTACCAAATGATATTCTAAAAGTTCTTGGTGTTAAAGAACTTGCAAAATTTCTCGTTAATGAAGTTCAGGAAGTGTACCGTCTTCAAGGTGTTAAAATTAACGATAAGCACATTGAAGTCATTGTTAGACAGATGCTTAGAAGGGTACAGATTAGCAGTGCCGGTGACTCTAAATTTATGATTAGTCAGCAGGTCGTATGGTGGGACTTTGAGGATGAGCGTGATCGCATGATCGAAGAAAATATACGTCGTCAGAAAGAAAAAGAACCTCTGCTGGTTCTTGCCGCCGCCGAACCGCTTCTCTTAGGTGTTACAAAAGCTTCCCTGTCAACAGAGAGCTTTATTTCGGCAGCATCTTTTCAGGAGACTACCAAGGTTCTAACAAATGCAGCAATGCATGGGAAAGTTGATGAGTTAGTTGGACTTAAAGAAAATGTAATTATGGGAAGATTGATTTCTGCTGGAACTGGCCTTAGTAAAGGGTTTTAGTATTAATTGAATCCAAATATTCATATAAACGATTCTCTTTGTGATATAAAAATATATGGATGATACTTTTTTCTGCTTGACATTAAAAAGCTGACAGAGTATTTATACTCTCTTTCGTGTCTGGCTTCTGAGGATGAAGCCTTCACGGGTAAGAATTAACTCAAGTAGATCCCCGTTCATATTAAAAACGAATTGGGACTCTTTATACGTGAACAGGAGTAGTAACGAAAATGCCAACAATTAATCAGCTCATTCGGCAGGGCAGAAAAAAACAGGTTAAAAAGAGCCTAACACCAGCATTGAAAGGTGCACCTCAAAAACGTGGTGTTTGTGTTCGAGTATATACTACTACTCCGAAAAAACCTAACTCAGCGCTTCGAAAAGTAGCTAGGGTTCGGTTGACCAACGGAATTGAAGTAACATCATATATCCCAGGTATTGGCCATAACTTACAAGAACATTCAGTTGTTCTTATACGTGGCGGTCGTGTCAAAGATCTTCCAGGTGTTCGTTATCACGTTGTTCGTGGTACCCTTGATACTTTAGGAGTTTCTGATCGACGTAAGGGACGTTCCAAGTATGGTGCCAAACGTCCGAAATAAGCTGAACTTGATGTAATAGAGGAATAAAATGCCACGTAGAAAAATAGTTGAAAAACGAAAAATTACTCCAGATCCACGATTTAATTCTGTACTTGTAGCAAAGTTCACTAACGGTATCATGGAACAGGGGAAAAAATCCATTGCAATGCGAATTTTTTATGATGCAATGGACATAGTAGAGTCCAAAGTAACTGATGAAGATTCTCTCACAGTTTTTGAAGAAGCCATGGAAAAAGTTCGCCCAAAGGTCGAGGTTAAATCAAGGCGTGTAGGTGGAGCTACTTATCAGGTACCGATGGAAGTTCGTCAGGTGCGAAGAAATGCTTTGGCAATTCGATGGATTATTTCATTTGCAAAGGCAAGATCAGGACGATCAATGTCTGAAAAACTCGCAGCAGAAATACTTGATGCCTACAATGATCGTGGTGCTGCAGTCAAGAAACGAGATGATACTCATCGCATGGCAGAGGCTAATAAGGCATTTGCGCATTATCGCTGGTAAAGTTTGAACTAACACATTAATTTCAAAATTAATTCGTTGTATTGGCTGAAAAGCTTATCTGTATAAAGGTTGGCTGATGGCTGAAAAAAATGATCTTTCTGATATCCGCAATATTGGCATTATGGCTCATATTGATGCTGGAAAGACTACTACAACAGAACGAATATTATATTACACCGGAAAATCGTATAAAATCGGTGAAGTTCATGATGGTGCTGCTGTCATGGATTGGATGGAACAGGAGCAGGAAAGAGGAATTACAATAACCTCGGCTGCAACGAGTTGTACTTGGAAATCCAAACAAATTAACATCATTGATACCCCTGGACATGTAGATTTTACAGTCGAGGTAGAACGGTCACTACGAGTACTCGATGGTGCCGTTGCAGTTTTCTGTGCCGTTGGTGGAGTTGAACCACAATCTGAAACGGTATGGAGACAGGCAGAAAAATACAGGATACCACGCATCGCATTCATTAATAAAATGGATAGAGTCGGGGCTGATTTTCAACGTGTTGTGTCGATGATGACAGAACGACTTGGAACTAATCCTGTTATTGTTCAGATTCCAGTAGGAAAAGAATCTGGGTTTGAGGGTGTTATTGATCTTGTCCAAGAAAAGATGTACGTCTTCGACGAAGAAACACTTGGACAAGAAGTTACTGAGAAAGATATCCCAGATGAATATCGGGATCGATTCACGGCCGCACATATGGTACTCATCGAGAAGTTGGCCGACTTCGATGATGGGATCATGGAAAAATTCCTTGATGATACTTCTGTATCTGCGACTGAGATATTTCGTGCCGTGCGTAAAGCAACTTTGGACTTAAATATTGTACCTGTTTTTTGTGGAAGCGCTTTTAAAAATAAAGGAATACAACCTTTATTAGATGGAATTATTCATTATCTTCCATCCCCGATCGATGTACCAGCAATGGTTGGTGAAGGGAAAAAAGGTGAAGAAATAATTCGCAAAGCAGATACAAAAGAGATGTTTTCTGGACTCATTTTTAAAATAATGAGTGATAACTTTGTTGAAAATCTTGCTTTTATCCGTGTTTATTCCGGTGAAATTAAGATAGGGGATAAAGTCTTTAATCCAGTCAAAAAGAAGAAAGAAAAAGTAAGCAAGCTTCTTCATTTACATGCGAATAAACGAGAAGAAGTCGATTGTCTTAAAGCTGGAGACATAGGTGCAGTTATAGGTCTCAAGTTCTCTACTACTGGTGATACACTGTGTACAAGTGGTGATTATATTGTTCTTGAAAGTATGGAGTTTCCAGAACCTGTAATCGGCATTGCCATTGAAGCAAAGAGCAAGGCTGATGAGAAAAAGCTTGAAGAAACATTACTTAAAATTACTTTGGAAGACCCGTCATTTAAAATTTCGAAAAACGAAGATACGGGACAGACAATAATTTCAGGGATGGGTGAACTTCACCTTGATATTATTGTAGATAGACTGCTAAGAGAATTTAAAGTTAATGCCAATGTTGGTAAACCCCAGGTGTCCTACAAAGAGACCATATCAGCTGTTGCTGAAGGGGAAGGGAAGTTTGACCAACTAACAGGGGCAAAAGGTCAATATGGTCATGTTATTTTACGGGTGGAACCGTTAGAAAGGTCTGAAGGAGTATTGTTTGAAAGTCTAGTTAAAGATAATCAAATACCTTCTGAATTTCTTGGTGCTATAGAAAAAGGAATACGAGATAGTCTTGACGCTGGTTCTCTTATCGGGTACCCAGTAACAGATATTAAAATATCTTTGGTTGGAGGCTCCTATATTGAGGATGAATCAACCGAAATGGCTTTTGGTATAGCATCAGCAATGGCAATACGAAGAGTAGCTTTTGACGCAGAACCACTTTTACTTGAGCCAATTATGGATCTTGAAATTACATGTCCAGATGAATACCTTGGAGATATGATGAATGATCTTAATTCTAAAAGAGCAAAAGTTGTTGGTATTGATACTAAAGATGGATTACAGATTGTAAAGGCGCATGCTCCTCTTTCGCAAATGTTTGGGTATACAACATCACTCAGGTCAGCAACTCAGGGAAGAGCAAGTTTTAGTATGCAGTTTGAAAGATATGACGTTGTTCAGAAAAAGAGAGCAGACGAAATCATAAGAAAAATCAGAGGAATATAGCTCGTTTATTTTGAGGAAAGACTATGTCAAAAGAAAAATTTGAAAGAACAAAGCCGCATGTCAATGTAGGAACTGTT
>JAOZTO010000229.1 GCA_029942265.1 Desulfocapsa sp. | reverse complement strand
TCCTCAGCACATCATCTTTGATCATCGTAGTCTTGTCGTATAGGTTTAACTATTACGGCAAGACTACGATGATCGAACCTGACGCACTGAGAACCATTTGATATTAATGTAATGTAAAAAAGTTATTTTTAAAAAAATCTTTCAGCCAACATGATTATGGCGCATAGCACGTTGTAGCTCACGGTTACTCTGTTTTTCTTTTAGAGATGCCCGTTTATCATACTGTCTTTTACCTCGTGCAAGACCAAGCTCAACTTTCGCTTTACCATTTCCTATAAAGTAAATCTTTAAAGGAATGAGCGCAAGTCCCTTTTCCTTTAATTTTCCAATTAATTTGCGTAATTCCCGTTTATGGAGCAAAAGTTTACGTACTCGCATGGGTTCATTCGGGTTATGTGTAGCAAAACTGTACATGGAAATATGGACGTTATGAAGATACAACTCACCACGATTATCTATCTGAGCGTAGCCATCGCGCAGATTAGTCTTCCCTGCCCGTAGTGATTTCACCTCAGGCCCTCGCAACACCAGACCAGCTTCATATCTAGCATCGATATGGTAGTCGTGAAATGCTTTTTTATTTTTACAGACAATCTTAACAGCATTATCTGATCCGCTTTTATTTCCCATTTTATTCGGCGGTTACCCGCATAGCTTCTTCGTAAGTAGTGATTCCAGATTTTACTTTTTCCCAAGCGTCTTCTCGTAAAGTAGTCATTCCTTCACGAATTGCAAGTTGTCGTATTTCATCATTGCTATTTCCGGCTGTAATCATCTTTTTCATCTGCTCTGAGAGTGGAAAAATTTCAAAAACGCCACACCTTCCCTTGTAGCCGGTTCCTCTGCAATTTCTACAACCTTTTCCACGTTTAAGGCTGTAGGTTTCTTTTGCAGCTACAGGAAAGCCAAGTTTGAGAAGTTCCGCACCATTTATATCAAATGACTCTTCACAGTGAGAACAGATAGTACGAACCAGTCGCTGGGCAAGGGCACCAAGCAGGGTGGAGGAAATAAGAAATGGCTCCAGTCCCAGATCCCTCAAACGAACAATTGAGGAAACTGCATCATTAGTATGCAAGGTAGAAAAGACCAAGTGACCTGTCATAGCAGCCTGTACCGCATGGGATGCCGTATCAAGATCACGAATTTCACCAATCATAATCACATCCGGATCCTGGCGCAGGATATTGCGAAGAATGGTGGAAAAAGTAACATCAATAAGCGGTTGAACAGAAATCTGATTGAATGCTTCGTGTACCATCTCCACCGGATCTTCCACAGTAACAATGTTCGTTTCAGGCGTGGCAATTTTTTCCAGTGTGGAATATAGAGTGGTTGACTTACCTGATCCTGTGGGGCCTGTAACAAGAACAATTCCATGTGGTGATTTAATAAATGAGTTGTAAACAATGCGATCCCGTTGAGAGAATCCGAGTTTATCCAGATTCTGAAATATTACGTCAGGGTCAAGGATACGCATAACGACTTTTTCGCCAAAGGCAACGGGTACGGTGGAAACACGAACCTCAGCCTCCTTATCGCCACTCATTGAAAGTTTAATCCGTCCATCCTGCGGTCTTCGCTTTTCTGCGATATCAAGTCTTGCCAGAAATTTAATCCGTGCCACAATGGCGGCATGAACTGCTTTGGGCAGATTATAAATAGTATGTAATGCACCATCTATGCGAAAACGAATCATACACGTTTTGCGTTTAGGCTCTACATGAATATCACTGGCATTTTGATCCAGTGCATAGTTAAATAAATGGTTTACTGCCGACTTAATATGTTGATCTGATGAAGAAATTTCCTTAGCGGAAGAAACCTTAACAAACTGCTCAAGGTTCCCGATATCAACAGATCCACCAACACCTACACCACCAAACTGATCTTCTGCAGCACTGATTGAACGCTGAAACCCGAAGAACTCCGAAAGGATTTTTTTGATATCAGACTTTGGGGACAGGTAGGGCTTGATCTTAACCTGGTTGGCCTGCTCAATATCTTTTAGGACTGATGTATTGTCGGGGTGATAAACAGCAACTTCAAGTACGCCATTTTGAAAGTTAAAGGGGAGCAGTAAGTGGTTGATGGCAAAATTTTTGGGAATTGTCTTAGTGACTGTCGCCATGTCAAGCTGAAGCGGATCGAGTTTTTTAAAAGGAATACCACAGGATTCACTTACTGCTCGCATAATCATATCTTCATCGAGTGGGATATCTTTTTTTCCACCTGCGTCCAGCTTGAATGACACAACAACATCCACCAGATCGGGAAAACTTTTATCAAATTTTCTGTCTGCACCAAACTTTTTAAGCAGTTTGTTGCGTTGTTTTCCCTTTTCAAGGGTAATGAATCTACGCTGTTTCTGGCTGATCAAACCTTTTTTCTGGATTATATCAAGAAGCGCATCGCTGTTAAGTAGTGGCATAATTTTGTCTGTATACTGAAAAGGTAAATCTTTGGATTATTCTGTTCTTTTTTCTTCACTTAATCAAGAAACTTTTAACTCTTCGTACTATCTGGTATAAACTGAATACAGTGTAGTTTCAAATCCAATCTGAACAATAATTATATTTCAGGAAATATTCATGCCATCTATTATCAGTCAGTTATATCGAAAAGTCGATACAAATCGTGAGTACTGTTTCAATATCGAATCCGACCACTCCTTGTCAGCAGAAGAACAAAACCGTTTACAGCTTATCCTTGCCGATGGATTTATGGCAGATTCTGTCACAACCATGCCCCTGCTTGCCGGTGAACGTGTGGTGGAGATGGGACCACGACTTAATTTTGCTACAGCATGGTCGTCTAATATGGTTTCAATCTGCCATGCAACGGGACTTGATTGCATTTCCAGGGTGGAACGATCGTACAGATATCTGGTGGAAGTCGGACAGGATATTGAAACATTTGTTCGAAAAAATCACGATCGAATGACAGAATGTTTATATCCAGAAACACTTTCCACATTTGAAACAGGAATTGAACCGGAAGCTGTTTATGATGTAGACATGAAGACAGGTGGACCGGATGCGCTCCTTGAAATCCCTGGCATCTCTATGGATGAGCGAGATCGTAACTTTTATTACGATTATTTTGTGAAGAAACATAATCGTAATCCCACAATTGTCGAGATTATGGATCTGAACAATGCCAACTCCGAGCATTCACGGCACGGTTTTTTTCGCGGACATCAGATTATTGATGGAGAAAAACAGAAAGAAACTCTTTTTGAACTGGTTATTGAGACCTTAAATCAAAACCCCAAGGGGAGTCTGGTTGCATTTAAGGATAATTCAAGTGTGGTTGCAGGGCATGACATCCATACCATTATACCACAAGAACCTGGCTTGCCCTGCGCGCTGAAAGCGTGCGATGTGCGTTATCATATGCTCCTCACTGCCGAAACCCATAATTTTCCCACAGGTGTAGCGCCTTTTCCAGGTGCTGAAACCGGAACAGGAGGACGTATTCGAGACATACAGGGAACCGGAAAAGGTGGCTTTGTTATCGCTGGTACCACCGGTTACTGTGTGGCAAATCTCCATATTCCGGGCTACACCCTTCCATGGGAAAATTCCTATCAATGCCCTGAGAATCTGGCATCAGCACTTGAAATTGAAATCGAGGCCAGCAATGGTGCCTCTGATTACGGCAATAAATTTGGTGAACCGATGATTCTCGGGTTCACCCGCTCCTTTGATTTACGGCTCGATAATGGAGAACGCTGGGGTTTTCTCAAACCCATCATGTTCACTGGCGGTATCGGACAGATTGATGCGCGCCATACAGACAAAGACAAAGAACTGCAGGGCATGAAAATCGTCCAGGTGGGCGGCCCTGCGTATCGGGTCGGTTTTGGCGGCGGTGCAGCATCTTCCATGCTTCAGGGCGAGAACGCATCCGAGCTTGATTTTAACGCCGTACAGCGAGGCGATGCGGAGATGGAACAGAAGATGAACCGTGTTGTCCGTGCCTGCAATGAGATGGGTGATAAAACCATTGTCGATGTTATCCATGATCAGGGCGCTGGCGGCCCGGCCAATGTGTTAAAAGAACTTGTTGAGCATTCTGGAGGATATATCGAGATTCGTAAAATGCGCGTTGGCGATCCCACCATGTCAGTGCTTGAAATCTATGTGGCGGAATATCAGGAACGAAACGGATTTTTAATCAGCCCTGAAAATATTGAGCAGTTCCAGGCAATTTGCACCCGTGAAAAAGTTGGTTGTGAGGTACTTGGTGAAGTAACCGGAGATCTGCAGTTTGTGGTTCGTGATGAACGTGATGGATCAACTCCTGTAGATATTGACCTGTCAGAACTGCTGGGCGATATCCCTGTTAAAACATTTGAAGATACTCGCTCCAAGCCACAGTTAGAGCCTTTGGAGCTGCCGAATGATTTACAGGTGGACGAGGCACTACATGATGTACTTCGATTGGTTTCTGTTGGGTCCAAGCGGTTCCTAACGAACAAAGTTGATCGTGCTGTCACCGGACTTATTGCACAACAGCAGTGCTGTGGCCCCCTGCAGTTGACAGTAAGTGACGTGGCAGTGGTTGCTCAATCTCATTTCAGTCTGAGTGGCGGTGCAATTGCCATTGGTGAACAACCTATCAAGATGCTTGTTGATCCTGCAAAAGGTGCCCGAATGGCAGTGGGCGAATCGCTCACTAATCTTGTCTGGGCGGTTATTGATGATCTGGAGCAGGTGAAATGTTCAG
>JAOZTO010000228.1 GCA_029942265.1 Desulfocapsa sp. | reverse complement strand
AGATATTGTGTCTAAGAATGCTTGCAAATCCACAATATGTTTTTCTTTATATTTAATTTCACAATCCTTCCCACAAAGACCTATTTTCAGTGAAAGATCATCATCAGCACCTTCAGATTTAGTTTTCTTAGACAGAATTTGTCCTATGATGTCAATCGCTTCTACTTTCCCATGTCTCCACTGAGCAAAATGTTTAGGACATAAGCATAATGTATTAGCAGGATCATCAAGGAAACGGGCATTTTTTCTTTCAACAATGTGGCCTACAACAAAGAAAGGGATGCCACTTCGTTGAGGGAAAGTACTTCCACATATTTGACATTCACCTGTATACATATTGAATAAATAGGATCTTGTCGCTGGATCAGCAGGTTCCAATATCGTACGAGTTGTTTCTCTGCGGCGCTCGTCCTGGTTCGGCTCATTTTGGACTCTTTCCCTATGACTTGCTCCAGACCTCTCTCTCCGACGAGTAGGATTTTTTACAGTCCCATCATTGTAATATTCGTCATCTTCGTATTCTTCAGATATAGATATTTCGCCATCCCTGTTAAAAGCCTGTTCAAATTTTTCTAATATATCATTGCCTGGTACTTCCTCATCATGAGCATCTTCATCTACATGGACAGATTTAGCGCTTTCCTTCTCCTCATCACTAGCCTGATCAGATTGCGATTCATTAGCATTATCGTCTCTTTCGTCTTCTTTTTCATCAACGGAATTACTCTCATCCTTTCTTTCATTATTTTTTAAAGGACTACTTTTGTCTGGCGAATTCCTTTGGGAGTTATCTGTATCCTGATACTTGGACTCATTGGAGGTAGCGCTGCTTGCTTTTTCTTCAGGTTGAATGATTTCGGTTGTACCCTCTTCTTTCGATTTTTGAGATTCAGAAGGTTGTGCACTGGTTTTAAATATTTTTTTCACTTCTTTTGGAATAGACCAGCCTTCATCAACAATTCGTTCCGTAGTCTCAGCACATAACGTTAATTCTATCCAGTGGGACAAATCCTTATAACCCCTGTTACCCATTAAATTTTTTGCAATTTCAGTTGAGATTTTACGTTTAATACCAGACTGTTTACCATTTTTATTGACTCTAAGAATTTTGTCTTGTTGATCCCAAAACACAGGATAGTTTTCCTCAACTTCTTCGTAAATGTTTCCTGCATTCAAAATAAAGAGGATCTCTATCACTTCATTTGTCATTGCCTCACGAAGATCACACAAATCTTGAAACACACCTTTCTCAAACAATTTTTCGTAATACTTAGTGTCTTTTTCTCTCAGCCATGACGATAACATCAATATCGTAGATTCAGTCAAAAACACATTACGTTCTCCAATTTCTACTTCTGCATCCTTAACTAATTCTGTAGTTACTGAATTCGAGATATTGGGTATGTCAAATGCCTTGTAAAAATGCGCCCACTGGCTGAAAGAATCTGTTTCAGGACGCCACGCAAATTCTACATCCGACCCTTCAAAGCTAAAAATCTTCTTTAATTCACCGTCGTCGGGAACAACTATCTCACCAGGATATAGGAACGTACCTCTCTGGGTAAAAACTAATGCTCGCCCAATAAACTCATTCCACCATTCAGGTTTTTCATCTTGTTTTTCCTTAGCTATGGGAAGGAGTATTCGATAGATAGATTCGATATTCGTCCGTATGTCTTGGGGTGATTTTTCAGTATCGTATTGTAATTTTAACCAACGATGAGCAAATGATTCTGGGTCTGCTTTTTCCTTTACACCCAGAGTGTTAATAAAGAACTCTTTTAATTTCGGATAGTAGGTTTCAAGGTAGGTAAAATCATCGCCAAGAACATTTCCTGAGTCTTCCCATATTACCTGTTGGAGACTATGCCAATTGCCCTCATCTCTGTTTTCTGGGACAAAGATCATTTCATTATCGGTAAACAATTCTACAATATCATCAGAGGAATCAATTCGCGTTCTTGTATCCAGTGCGGAGTAGATACGATAAACCATTTCTTTGCATACATTCGTTTCATTACAGTATGCTGTAAGAGTTTTCACGAGTTCATTGATGGTCAATACTGATTTAATACCAAGCAATTCAAGACTTTTTTTAGACAACTCTCCTTGGAAATAAGGAACAGTATCACCTAATATTTCTCGAATTTCTTTTTTAGGCAGAAATGCTTGTGACGGACGTACAAATCCCTTTTGAGTAGGGAGCCATTTACAATTCTTTAACCTGAGATGAAATTCAGAATCAATCCGAGATGCTTTTTCTCCGTAATAACAATAAGTTACATCTGCATTTTCATAATTATCCACACTCCTTGATGAAAGATAAGCAACTAAACTGTTAGATGCTTTTTTATTCTCAATGATCTCGGGATTTAAAATCGAAGGAGGTCTCCAATTTGATATTTTTTTAGGCATTGTTGAGCGCTGCCGACATTTTGAAATACATGTTTTTTCATAGCTGTTCATCACATCCATACTTAATGTATTTTCATTTATCTTTTCAACTCGCTTTGGTTCAGGAAATTTTTTAATTCTCCTACATTCTTTTAATAAATGTTCCACAGTATCAAAACCGTAATGATTCGACAACACAGCGAAATGCTGCCGATCCTCCTCGTCTTCCCAAATATGTTGCCACCCTGATCCACGGTCATAACGTTCAGGAACTATGATGTCGTCTCTCCACTCAGAAAGAACGACTTGTTCTCTGTTATTTAAAACCACGGGAATACTGTTCCAGTCAAAATCATCATCTGCGTGCGTTACTAAGAAAGTTGTTGCCGTCGCTATTTTTTTCGGACTTAAAACATCATGCTTCTCTGTCAAAACACTTGTAATATCGATGCAATAATTAGTTAATGAAAATGGATGAACATTAAGACTTTCAGTCATCCATTCCATGATCTCAACCGCATCTTCCTGTCCATTAACAGTATTAAAAAAACTCTGATCCAAAAAGACAGTAGGAACTATCTTTCGTAACCATTCAGGTGCACCCTTTATAGCTCCCCTCGCTTCCTGGTCACGCTCGAAATATATTGGATAATTTCCTTCATTGGATAAATTTGATGTTTGATCTTTATCTGACCAAACTTTCACCAGGTTCTTTGGAAAAAGAATTCCCTCCTCAAACTCTCTGGCTTCAAGGAACCGATACAGCTGTATCAACCATTCATCATCTGAGTTGGAAGTAAGCCAATGGTCGTCATTGAGGCATTCAAGGAGATCATCATTTTTAAGGGAGGATGCACCAATGGTTCTTAGATTTTTACTGTAGGGAGCAAGTTCTGAACAAACTAGCTGAGTAGATTTTTTTAAGACCTCTGGCAGGTCACCATCTCCTATTAAATCCCAGAAATCTTTGGGAGCTATCCGAGTGGTATCCGGTACAGCCAGTTCATCACATTGGGCAGTATATATGCATGCACTGTTTTTCAGTTTTTCTTGTATGGCTGGAACTACTGGCTGAAGAAAGCGGTGATTAGTTCGTTGAGGCAACGATGCATACGAAGAGATTTTCTGAATAAAGGTAAGTTCATCTGAATCCAAGCATGATGTTAAGGCATCAACATAAACTTCAGAAATGCACCCTCGGAGCCAGTTATTCCACGGTTCATCTTCTTTAACAGCTTCACGTGAACTAGCCAGAAGAAAATCAGCATTGATGAGAAAAGGCAATCCAGTATCTTCCCAAACTGGTAAATATGCAAAAAGTTTACCCTGTTGTTTCTGCTCTAACGGTATCGCTACTGAGACATCTCTCGTGGTAATCCCAGAACGTTTCTCGTGCTCAATGTCGTCTGGCTTATTGAATTCTTTTGAGGATACCCAGAAATGCTGCTCGGAAACACTCTCTTTTTTAGCATCTTTCTTTAAGTACGTTAACTTAACAAGGGGAAATTCTGAATCGTCCTTTTCGATTATTATTTCATACTGTTCCTCTAAATCTACAGACAACTCTATTGTCTGTAATTTCTTTAAAAAGATAACTGTTTCGGGAGCAATATCCTTGAGGGATTTAACAACTTTATCTACAGAGAAATCTGTTTTATCGAGGGGGAGATATATTGAGGTGAATTCATTATTTTTTCCCTTTGGTTCTGCATCAATCCAGTTAGGGACAATATAGCCCAACCCAGAAAGATCATCTTTTTCCGGCAGTGAAAACTGAAATCCATTCGAGTAAATATAAGGGCAACTTGTCGCCTTAAAAACTGATTTAAACCCTATCCCTTTCTCGCCAATATACCCTTGTTCTTTTGTCTTCGTCGATCTACCAACACTGCAAATTGCCTCAACATGTTCAGTCTGGAACCCTGTCTCATTATTCTCAACAACCAAGACCGTTGTGTCACTATCGCCCACTACAGGATCGGCCTTCGTCAAAGTAAATCGAAGAGAAGGTTTCTCCTTTTTATACGCATTATCTTCGGCATTCTGTATTAATTCAAAGATAAAATGAGTATCCTTGGCGTACAGGTCATCAGCAAGAGTTTTGATACTTGCAGCATATCCATCAAGTGTACGTTTACTGTTTTTATCAGGGCTATAGTCATCCCTGATTTCCTGAACAACCTTCTTCTGCAACATCTACCCCTCCACCTTCAACACACCAAAAACAACAGGTCGAGCATGTATATCTGCCCCGGTCTCAGCAATATCCAATTCAGCTATTTTCATTTCAAAATCGGCCTGATTATTAGTTAGTTGGGCTTGTTTCATCTTCCTTATCTTTTCGTTTGTTGAATTATCAAGTTGTTCAGCGATAACACTTTGCCGACCTTTGTGGCTGGTCTCTAAACTCACTCGTTGAAAAGAGG
>JAOZTO010000227.1 GCA_029942265.1 Desulfocapsa sp. | reverse complement strand
ACAGGATTTTTAGGTGCTGGCAAAACAACACTTATGAAGAACTTGATAGGTGCTTTTGAAAATAGCAAAGTAGCTATGATAGTAAATGAGTTTGGTCAGCAAGACGTTGATGGCTGTGTCCTTGAACAAGAAGGAATGGTTATTGAACAGATTGTTGACGGCTCAATCTTTTGTGTTTGTCGATCTGATAAATTTATAGAAGTCATACTAAAAACAAAAGAGCTTAACATTGACTACCTGATTGTAGAAAGCTCTGGATTGGCAGATCCTTTTGGAATGCCATCCATAATGAGTATAGTAAATAAGCTGGCGCCCAATAATTTCCATTACAGTGGTTCTATTTGTGTTGTAGACACTACTAATTTCTTTAAAGTATATGAAGTTGCCTCAGCCGTTAAACAGCAGATACAGGGTGCTGACTTATTGATAATCAATAAAACGGACATTGCTTCTTCGGGCGAGGTTGAAAAGATTGAGCAATTTCTTCGACAATTAAATACATATGCAGAAATTATAAAGACTACATTTTCAAAAATTATAGATAAGGATTTAATATACTCACTCCAATGGCATAACCCCGACATGAAAGGTGTAATAATCAAAAAAACTTTAGGAGTAAGCAAGTTTACGTTGAAGTTTAAAGAGATTCCGTTGGAAGAGCTGGTCAACTGGTTAAAAACCTGGACAGAAAATGTATTTCGAGTAAAAGGGTTCTGTCGTTTAAATAACAATGGATACTACGTTCAGGCCGTTCAGGCCAATATAGATGTATCTAAATTCGACAACGTCATTAAGGATAATTTCTTAGTTGTGTTAGGGCCTGCCCGTGATAGTATCAAAGATGATATTCAAAAAAGCTGGGGAAAACAGTTTAGCAGTACACTGGAAATAGTTTGAGGCTACCTTGAGTTTATTGAAAAACATTCCGGCCACAAATGAGCCTGTTGATTTAATTCCCGTTCCCAAATAACCCTGATCTTAAGTTAAGCTACCGCAATTCTTAAACCGGACGGTACTGGAGTAATTTAGAACTTCGTGTTCAGATGATAACCGATTGCGTAAACATTCTTAATTGCCTGGGGTGGTAATTTATCACGGAGTCCTTTGATAAGTGTTTTAATCGTATTCTCAGAATACTCTTTATCCTGGTCTTCAAACCAGACATATTCATAAATTTGTTGATAGGTTACATTCCGATGCCGTGAGGAAACAAATAAGTCCAATAATTGTTTTTCTTTTTTGGTTAAATGAATTTCTGTTTTACCATGACAGAGTTCTTGTTTGTTTTTATCCCAAGTGAAAAATTGGTCATCAAAAAACCATAGCTTACCAACAGATTGCTTTGTAAAGGCATCAGAAATTTTAGCTAATGCAGCTTGCATTGGTCTTCTGGTAATTGGTTTTTCAAGATATGCCGTTAGACCAAGTTCCACTGCTTCCATAAAGGCTTCTTTGTCAATTCTGGCGGTGAGCAATACAATTTGTGTTTTTTTATCTTTTTTTCGTATTTCCCTGCTTACTTCTAGGCCATTCACCAAGGGCATATTAATGTCGAGTACAACGACATCAGGTTCCTTTTCTTTATAGATTGCTAATGCCTGTTTTCCATTTTCGGCGGTATAAACCTGTTTAAAATAATTTTCGAAATACTCAGTATGTAGTTTAAGCGTCGCCGGTTCATCTTCTGCGTAGAGAAGAGTCATTTTTCCCAGTTCATTCATCTGCATACTTTCCGTAATCATTTTTTTAATTTCAATACACCACACTTTCAAAAGTAACTATATCAGGGGAAAGTTTGAAAATAGTTTGTTTTTATAAAGTTATTTTAAATAATGTTCCTTCAACGTCATTGTGCGCAGAAATTGAGCCACCCATGCTTTTTTCAATCACTAATTTAGCGATGTATAATCCCAGACCTACACCTTGCGATTTATGTTTGGTCGTGAAATAGGGGTCAAAAATTTTAGATAAAAGATCATCGTTTATCCCCCCCCCATTATCTGAGACACGTATATGTATGGAATTTTCTTTCTTATACGCTACAATTGTGATCTTCTTATCTGTTCGTGTGTCCAATACCAACGCATCTTTGGAGTTGTTGAGCAATGTCAATATTACCTGCATTAATTCAGATGGATAAGATGTCATGATCATATTTTTTTGCAGATCCACCACTAACTCAACATGCTTATTCTTTAATGTGGGGCCAAGAATGTGTTTTGATTTTCGTATAATCTCTGCAACATCAAATTCTTCCTTTACTTTATTCGAACTAAAAAAGTACATGAAATCTCTTATGGTGTCCGACATATAATTAATGTGCAACTCAGCCTCTTCGCAATAGCGATCAAACATGGCATCATCAAGTTTGCGATGTTTATAGTTGTAATCCATGTTTAAAAAGATACCGCTTATACTAGCAAGCGGTTGACGCCACTGATGAGCAATATTGGCAATCATTTCTCCCATGCTGGCAAACTTATGCTGGCTGAGTAAAATTTCATTTTTATCTTTCAGTTCATCTGTTTTAGTAAGAATTTCACGTTTCAGTTTTCTATTATAATGTTGTATCGTAATTTCCCTGAAACCAATTAAAACTAACATAACAGCAAGTAACAGAAAGATGAGGGAATAATTAACTGTGTCTTCATAGCTGACGGCGATCCATTTATTATTAATCTGTTCCTTTTTATCTTTCTCAAGCATGCTGACGGCTTTCTGGAAGATATCATGTAATATCGGTTCGTCGGATCTTGTGGCAACCCGGAGAGAATTTTCCAAAAGTATTTTGCCTGAAAATCTTACATCCAATATCTTTTTTTTATGAATTATCTGCCGTGCAATAGCCAGAGACCCGACAAAACCATAAACCTCACTGTTTTTAAGCTTTTCCAGGCCTTCCTCAGTGTTGCTAACCGTAAGCAATTGTATTGTCGGATAACGATCTAGTAGAAGTTCCCTCACAGCCCCACCCTCAACCACCGCAAATTTTTCATTTACTATTTCTTCAAGATTAGTCACGTAAGGCTTATCACCAGTCAGGAAAACTCCATAATGGGTAGTGATAAGAGGTGACGTGAAATCGAGATATTCCAGGCGATCCGTTGTTTCGGCAGCCAGTGTTATGAGATCACATTTCCCCATTTGAATTGCCTGGAGTGTTTCGGCCCAGGTTGCTGTGGAATAGAGTTGTGTTTGCACGCCAATTAAAGCTGTAAGGGCAGTCAGGAAATCTTTCCCCATTCCCTCATGGTTGCCCTTTGGGCTAATCTGTTCGTAAGGCATCCCGTCAGGATTGGAACATATTTTCAGGATTTCTTTATGCTTTAGGTAAACGGTTTCTTCGGCTGTTAGTGATGTTGTTTCATTCGGTACATATTTCAGACCACTGTCATTGCCAAACCATTTTTTTCTGATGGCAAATATCTCATCACTGTCAATGGATCGTAATGCTTTATTTACAATGCTGAGCAGTTCGGGATAGTCATTGCGCAGGGCAAAAACGAGTTCATTAGGGGCATCATTTACGGTGAAAGCCACTTCAACAGAATTTTCCAGCCCAATTGTTTGGGCTATGTAATTTGCGGTCTCATCGAGAAGAGTAAAGTCTGCTTTTTCATCGACGACAGCTTTTATCAATTCATGAATGGTATCAAAATAAATAAACTCAATTCCTCTCCCTAATTCCTGCGCTTTTTGTTCAAATCCCTGATTGCCAGTTTGCAAGGCCACTCGTTTACCTTCAAGATCCTCCATTACCGTAATATTTTGAGGATTTCCTTTTTTTACAATCGCCAGCATATAATATTTATGATATGGGATAGAAAAGTTATAATATTCCTTGCGCGACTTTGTTATAACGGCTGAGCTGAGACCATCCAATTGCCGCTGCTGAGCTTTTTCTTGCATATCTTTCCAATTACCGAGGGAAAAAGCTACTTTCAATCCTGTTTTTCTGGTAACTAACTCCATAATATCAACATCAAAGCCACTTATACTGCCATCATTATTTAAAATGGTAAATGGTTCAAAGGAATCCCCACTGGCTAAAACAATCTCCGGATGTTCTTCAATGAACTCCAGTTCTTTTATGCTAAGGATAGTTTTTACAAAATGATTTCCCGGATGCTCAACGTTGAACCATTGTTTTTTTAAACTTTGTAATTCCTCCGTACGGACATGAGCCATTGCTTTTGCAATAATTGAATCAAGAACAGGCAGATCTTTTCTTACCCCGACATGAAAAGACAAGTTCTGCGTTTGCTGTTTGTTTGTTTCTATATAATCAATGAGATGTATATTTGAAATTTGGTCTTCTTCGGCATAATGATAAAACAGCAGGGGATTCCCAATAATGGCATCTATTTTTTTTGTGGCAAGTTTACGAACTATTGTATGGACACCCTCAATTTCGACAAGCTGAATCCCAGGAAGTTGTTCGTGAACAATGGGAATACCTCCATCGGATTTCTGTATACCGACCCGCTTTCCGATTAAATCCTCCGCCGTTGCAATCGACAAATCGGCAGTTCTGGAAAAAATCCCAAGTTTCCCTTGATGATACGCATCCGAAAACAGCGTGTACCCTTCCCGTTCTTTAGTACGATACATAACAGGCATCAGATCAATCTTTTTTTGCTTGAAGAGAGACAGAAGTTCTGCCCATGAATACCCTTGAATATACTCGATTTCCAGGCCGACTTTCTTGAGCAGAAGTTCGATATAATCGATACAAAATCCCTTCGCTTTGCCGGATTCGTAATAGTCAAAGGGGATCCAACGCAACTCGTTGGCCACCTTAATTGTTGGGTTGTTTTGTAT
>JAOZTO010000226.1 GCA_029942265.1 Desulfocapsa sp. | reverse complement strand
CCACCTGGGAATTTTTCTTCAACAACCATTGACTTTCTCCACGGAAAATGAAACTGCTTTTAGCAGAGGTTAGCAAGATTGCCAAGGGAAAGATAAATTTGCGACAGAACCCGAAGTCTGTCATAGGATTTTATCTTACCTTAGAGGCCACAATTATTACAAGAATATTCTATATAATATCACCCTAATGGGAAGGCACGCGCATGTTTTCCTTAATAGTCTCAAAAAGTATACTTTGCGATACGTTTAGCCTAGCATGTCTTATTTAATGTCTCAATATAGGTTTCTCAAATCCATTAAGACATTATGAAATGTAAATGTGAGAATACTATTAGAATCGGCATTGCCTGAGAATCCAAGCGGCATCACTTTAAAACGGAATCCTTTCCGTAATTCTGTATGGTAGAGGAAATAGGTGGACAAAGAAAGTCGTGATCTTACCCGGTGGAGAGCGTTTGTGCTGGGCCATTGTAACTGCGACAGCGAAGCCCTAGCGGAGCAGAAATGTGACCGTACGGACAAAGGGTTTTTCAAATGAAGCCGTAGCAGGGTAAAATCGGTAGCCGATGAGGGTAAAACTACAGGAAAGTGACAAGGACGTTGGATTTTTCTGTGTAGGGGAAATGCATTTTAGTCGTTGTGGTTGATGGAATTTTATCTGTAGGTGCAAGGTGGTTTTCGGGTCAAAAACTATTGCCGTACTTATGTTTTTTGCAAGAAATAGATCAATTTACTACACGGATGCTGGAATCCATTAACTCCTCACCCTACGAAACCGTCATTGATAACCACAGAAAATATTACCCCTTACCGATCTGAATTTCAAATACTTATTAAGCGTTTGACCACTTTTGACATTAAATGTGATAATATACAATTAAAATAAAATGTTTTCTTTTGAAGGAATTCAACGGGAGGGATTATTTACCGTGTGTCGATATATCCCATCTCTTAATTTTTTTGTCTTGTCTCTATAGTTTTCCGGGTTATTGTTCAGCAAGCTGGAACAGAGAAGACCACACCCAGCAAAGTGAAATTGAAGGCACCCTCCTCCCCAGCTTTGACCTAATCGATTCCATAGTAAAAGGCACCTACTACCCCCTTCCCTGACCTTCAGATCGTAGCAATTTCCTATACGTGTTGGACTTCACCCCTTCTTACCGAATAATGCGCCCCCAAAATAGGCTCAAAACATGGAGTAAGAAAAACGCCATCTAGCTGTAAAATTATCAGATTAGCGAAAATTCTGTGGAGCTTTTCGCCCAAATGTTTAATTACACCCTATGTTTTTGCAAATTCAATCAGTTTGTTCTGCGGACAACCTCCCAGACCAAACAAAGAACATTTTGACATGCAAAAAGGAACGATACGCAGTAAGCGGTATAATAGTTATGCAGATTGTAGAAAAACGTGTCCACTATCAGGTTTCTTTTGAGAAACAAGACAAAATAGGAGAAAATCAGAAAAAGACACGAACGAGGACAAAACTGGAAAAACTTGTAGCTTAAATGTTATTGTATCTTAAAAACGGTTTTTAATATTAACTCTTACCGATCAGCCTTTCAAATACTTATTAAACGTTTGAGCACTTTTGACATTAAAAGTGATATTGTACATAATATATATATAATTTAAACAAATTTAGAACGAAGAACCTTCTTTACTATAGCTATACCAATGTCATTGATTTGTTTTTGTTCTGAGAGGTAAGAACCAAATACAATAATTATTGGTCTAAAATCACCGACCACGCCCATAGGAAGTGGTTTGTGGAAGTTCAGTGGTTATACTAATATTTTGGTAGATACACAGATTTGTGGGTATGATTCACTTTTATAAATACCACGTCCGGGCAAAATTTCAAAACCGAAAGGATATAATAGAATTTGTTATCTCATCTCCTCGTCACAAGGTAAATTGAAAAGCTGTTGTTTGTTTAACGTGCCAAGGTTATGGGGTAAAGAATTCTCTCCGTAAAAGTCGAACTTTTAGGGGCACTCGGGTAAAACCCGAAGTTTAATTAAAGGCTATTAGACTCCACGGTTGTTATTGATACTCCTGAAAAGAAACAGGGGTATGGCCAAAGCTAAAAAATATACTGCATCAAAAGTATCTAGTAAAACCGTTACAATACGACCTAGAACAACAGACAAGTACGGAAGAACAGTAGCCATAGTCTTCGTAAATGACTCTAGCTTGAACGAATCTATTGTTGCCGGTGGTTACGGATGGGTTTACGAAAAACACTGCAAGCGGAGCTATTGTGATAATTGGTTCAAGTTGGAGGATAATGCACGTGCTAGTGGTATTAGATTATGGAGAGATCCATCCCCTGAACCTCTTTGAGAATGGTGTAAGGCTAAAAAGAATGGTGATAATAAAAATAATAGTACAATTGGTGGTATTGGTATTTATCATGGGAATAAGAAAAATCACGTATTCCATAGTTCGGGCTGTCAGTACTATAATTGTAAAAATTGCACTGTGGTATTCAAATCAGCCAATGATGCTATGATGGTGGTGGTGGAATATCGTGCCCATACGAGTTGTGTAAAACGATTAATTCAGCTTTGGGTTCTGTGGAAGAACCCAAAAGTTGCAAGAAATGGATCATTTTAATACTAACGGATACTGGGATCCAACAAATCCCCACTCTACGAAACCTTCGTAGACAACCACAGAAAACATTACCCCTCACCACATCAGCACTTTAAATACCCGTTAAGTGTTTTATCACTTTTGGCATCAAATGTGATACTATACATAATATATAATTAAAAAATTTTAGAATAAAGGGTTTTCTTTTGAAAATTCAATGGGAGGAATTATTTACCATGATGTTGATATATTCCATCAACTCGGCAACCATGACTATGTTGCATACTTTAAAAAAATCATTGTGCTTGGAGAAAAGCTCCTGCTTTTGTGAATAAGGTAATTTTTTAGACGTTACCATCGTAACGTTGTTAATGTCTTCTCACTTTTGAAGTGATCCATCCTTTACAGTTTCTTTTCATACTTCTTCACAGTTTTAATTATAGCATCTATTATAATTTCACCCTGTGGCCGATCTTCATGAACCGATGCAAGGCGCAATAATTTATGAACTTCTTTAGGCATCCTGATAGTAGTTTGAACATCTTGAGCATGAGGATTTTTTTTTGGTCTCCCCATTACGGCTTTCTTTTGTATTTTTGGTTCGTTAATTACTGCATTTACTGTTGCAGCTACCTCCGAAATGTCCGTTTTAAAATTTATACCATCAAACATCTTTTTCGTTTTTGTAGTCATAGCCTTTATCCTATTTATAATTTCAAAAATATTAAATTTTTTAAAACCTATTTAGTGCCTGAACGAAAACCTATTTTTTCAACATATTCAGCATATTAGCATACTTTTTTGTAACGAAGATTTTGGAATAATGATAATATTTACACTAATTTCTCAACAAAACCCTAGCAAATACCACTATGTAGTGTGTAGACATGGAAATCTTCGTTTAAAAAAAAACAAGAATTTTTCTTAATATTATCAAGCTAATATAGTATAAAAAGGACTTTCCGTTCAGGCACTATTTACCTTTATGATATATTCCATTTAGTTCTTTGGCTAAGTTTTTAATCTCTTGTGCCGCATCACTTTTTCTGTCGTACTCCATAACTGATTGGCCAGTAAAAAGGCTTTGTTTATATACTTCCCGTTCTCCAAGTACGGTTTTCATTATCGGAAAGTTTGGATACATTTTTTTGAGCTGTTGCTTGATCTGATAGGCCAAGATTGTTCCAGCTTTTGCACGATTGATTATAAAATAACACTCGGGAGCTTTTTGTATTTGTCCTTCTTCTGCAAGGGTGCGAATAGTCAACAAAGCTTTGATTGTTTTTTCCAGTGCATCCACATCAAGTAGTGATGGTTGTACGGGAATAATAACTAAACTACTCTTCAGAGCGCACTCATACATCATTTCTTGACTATGCGGTGCTGTATCGAAGATAACATGAGTGTTTTTGGTGTTGATGGTCTTCAGAATATCAGAAGGTCTATTAGGCTTGTCAATAGTTGCACCATATATAGTCAAGTTTTCTCGTTTATATCTTTTCAGTATATTAATACTGCTTCTTTGCTCGTCTGCATCAATTAAAGCTACGTTTTGCTTCAACCTTCCTCCCAATAGTACCAATGTAAGGTTTATGGCAATGGTACTTTTACCTGAGCCACCTTTCCGACTTGCAAGCGTCACTATCATTAAGCCACCTTTTAAATGTTAGTTAATTATAATATCACTTTTGATATCAAAAATGATATTATCATATAATACAGAATATGTACAATTAAAGCAAATTTAGATTGTAATTTTTTGAGAGGAGTCAATTGCTTCTAACGCACGGGATCAGTTAACGTATTTTGATCATTCAATGCTGAAGTTTTTTATCGACTTGGTAAATCAAGCCGACCACGCCCAGAGGACGTGGTTTGTGGAAGCCCCCTCCGAAGGGGGCATTGTGGTTGAGAAAGCCCCTAAAGGAGCTATTTAGTTTTGTGCTTCTATTAAAATATTATTTACCCGACTTGTCCTGTTCTTTGATATATCTCTTTATCATTTCTTCTTCCAAGCCAACCGTACTTACACAATATCCTGCTGCCCAAAAACTTAATCCGGTCATTCTTTTTGTTCCTAATATCTCACGATGGATTCGGATAGCACTTTTGCCCTTTATAAATCCAACTGTATTTGATACACTAAATTTCGGTGGTATACTTAAGAGCAGATGTATGTGATCGGGCATTGCGTGGCCTTCAAGTAATTCAATCCCTTTCTGTCGACACAAATCTCTTA
>JAOZTO010000225.1 GCA_029942265.1 Desulfocapsa sp. | reverse complement strand
CTCGTAACCGTGCGGCGGCGTGGTACAAAATCAGACCAACCGGATACTCTACCTTGGGATACAGGTAAGACCTGCATAATTCGCCTGTCCTCTTGTGTTATACCATTCAAAGCCTGATCCAATACAAAGAACCGGTTGACAGTATCCGAAATGGAATATACACTATCCAGAAAGACAACATTGGAGGAAAGTATGACAATCACAATTGGAATAAGAGATTTAGTCCGAAATTCAAAACTTTTAGAAAAATATGACTACATTGATATTGAAGACAAGCGAACCCACACATACAAAGGCCTTCTTGTTTCTCCCAGGTATGCGGACGAATTAAAGGCATATCTTGAAAAAAAAATAATGCAGAAAAAACGCTCAAAACTTTCTAAAATCATGAAGTTCGTGGGAACCATGACCGGTGACTCGAGTGGGGAGAAGATTCAGGACCTAACCATGCAAAAAAAAATAAAATATGGAGAATGACATGAGGATATTCTTGGATATCAATGTTGTTCTTGATTTCCTCGACAGGTCGAGAAAATGCCATACCCAGGCAGTGCAATTATTGGAGTATGTGGTAGCAAATGATTACGAGATATGTATAAGTGAAGACATGCTTACAACTATCTACTATATTTCAAGAAATAAGATAACTGTGCTTGCATTTTTGAAAACAATAACAAAAGAATGGAATATTCTCCACTTTGGACAAACTATCATAGCCGAGGCCATAGAATTGGCCCTTGATGAGAGGAAAGATCTGGAAGACTTGTTGCAGTGTCTCTGTGCCAAGGAGAACAACTGTGCTATTTTGATTACCCATGATAAAACTTTTTATGATTGTGGAATCACCATTTACACTGCTGCTGATTTTCTCAAACGAAAAGAATAGCAACGATCCCCCACCCCGTTTTTCCCACCTCCCGCTACTTTGAGATTCGCTTTGCAAGCTTCACTTCATAAGGCATAAAATCGACCTCTTTTACCAGCTGCCGCCCTCTCTCAATACTGGTTTGGTGGTATTTTAGATTGACATTAGTCTTCGCTGCATATAAATACTGCCAAGGTGGTAAACTCGTCCCTCCCTGAAAAGCTGCCACTTCAAAAAAACCCTTCCTCCACAAACCGTACAACGCTATATCCTGCAGAATCTCCTTTATAGCGTACTCCTCTTCCAATTGATTGGAGATATTATAAGTGTCTAGTTTTTCCTGAATCAAGTCAATCAACGTACAACTCTCCACAAAGAGAACCAAGAAATTATTATCCGTAAGGAAGGACCAAATTCCTGCCATTCGGGTAGAGGATATCCATGCTGGGTTGCTTTGCTGATTCTATATTCCCGGCAGACATCAACAGCTGATCTGCCACCTTCTACCTGTTTTAAAGCCTTAATGATCTGGTGCTCGGCAAATCGTTTTTTCCGCATATCTGTCCCTCCATTTAGCATGGCTTTCAGTATGCCGAATTTCTCTAAATTCTGCTGGTATTATTTTAAGGGATAGGGACATGCAGGGCATCAGGTGTTCTGAGATTATAACCTACGCGAAGCCGAAGGGCTTTTTGCAACCACATCCGATAACATAATGATATCTCAATATTATTTTTCAAAAAAACTCAAAAGTATCCCCAATTCCCACTTTAAGCATTCACTTTTCGCTTGCACTTAGCAGCGTTTGTGGTTACCGTAATTAATATGCAAGCAAAACACAGAAGGATATTAGAAGCCATTTTCACTACTCCTGCTAACGGAAATATGAAGTGGGCTAAAATTGAATCTCTTTTAGTCTCTCTTGGCTGTCGTGTAATTGAAGGATCAGGGTCAAGTGTTACTTTTGAAAAAAATAATATCCGTGCATATTTTCACATGCCACAGCCATCAAAGGCAGCGTTAAAATATCGCATAAAAACTGTCCGTGAATTTTTAACAAAATTGGGAGAACAACCATGAAAGGTATGAATTATAATGGCTATTTTGCCAAAGTCGAATTTGATCCAGAAGATCACATTTTTGTTGGTCGCATTATCGGGATTCGTGATATCATCAGTTTCCATGGCGAATCAGTCGTTGAACTTGAAACTGCTTTTCACGAAGCAGTAGAAAACTATCTTGCTGCTTGTAACGAATTGGGGCAAGAGCCAAACAAGCCCTATTCGGGTAACCTTATGCTAAGAGTGCCATCTGAAATACATGCAGCAGTTGCCTCTGCTGCAGAGGCCAGTGGTAAAAGTATCAATCAGTGGGCGGCAAAAGCTTTAGATAGAGCTAGCCATGCTCATTAGTCGATTCTGAAAAAAGTCATTTCCTGTAATTTTCCTCTTCCTGAACTACCCTCCTGACAAGCAACAAGCAATTGTTTAACTGGGGGGGGAGAGTTCCCTTGCTTCCGGGTGAGGAAATATTGTTACCCTTAAGGAAGGACCAAGTTCTCTGAAGGTTTTGGCAATAACCCGGTTTCTGATTTTACTCAATCCGGCTTTGAAATCTTCAAAAGTCAGGACTTTGCACTTCAACTCTATCTGAATAGAGATCAAGATGAGACTTGACCCCTTTTGTTTTACGAATTTCATAAAAAACATTGCCGTCTGTTTAGAATTATTGCTGCTATTTTAGTAAAATAGAATGTTATTTACGCAGAAATTTGAACATGATTTTGAGAAATATTTTGGATTTTTTTAACCTCTTTATCAATTCGACTCCAATCTTTGATTTTTACAACTTTCATATTGTATCCCACTTATAAAGTTAACCAAAATTCCGGTTCAATTCCGAAATACTTCCCAAGACGCAATGCCGTATTGGCTGTTATCTCTCTTTTTCCATGGATAATTTGGCTTACTCTATTTGGAGGAACATTGAAATCTTCAAGAGCAGATCCCTCCAGATCCAAACGGTCGAGAAAGTGAGCCTTACTGGTATCTCTAAATCTGGCACAACTGATCCTGGCATCAGGTAATACCACTTGATGGCAATTTGCCCTTGACGCACGACACTAAAGCATGACATATTAGTGTCGTGCTTTAGTGTCACATGTCATAACATCAACCCGCAAAACGTATCCTATTGTTTAATGCCTGGAGAAATTTTCTATGTCTCGTATTGTATCCTCCAAAGAGTTAGAGCTGATTGAACAGGCTATTTCAGAGTACCCGGAAGGAATTGGGGTTTCGGCGCTTGAAAAATCTCTGGCCAACTTCCTCCCCCATATCAACCGTCGAACCTTACAACGTCGTCTGAAAAAGCTCCAGAATGATAACCGGATCATTCCTGAGGGTGAAAGTATAGCACGCATCTACAAAACTGTGTCCAATGTCACAGAAAATTGCAATTTCGAATCAGTTGATTACATACCTGTCTCAAAGGAAGGGGAAATTATCCGTGATCTTGTTTGTCAACCACTGACAAAGCGGAAACCAGTGGGATATCAGCGGTCTTTTTTAGATGAATACCAACCGGGAGTCACTTTTTATCTCTCCAATTCCCTACGCAGCCAACTCCATGAGATAGGTGGTGTACAAATCGGAAATCGTCCTGCTGGTACCTACGCACGAGAAATATTAAACCGCCTTTTGATAGATCTGTCATGGTCCTCTTCCCGTTTGGAAGGGAATACCTACAGCCGGCTTGATACCGAAAAATTGATAGCATTTGGTCAGGCCGCAGAAGGAAAAGATTTGCAGGAAACCCAAATGATCCTGAATCACAAGGCAGCTATCGAAATGATCGTCGAAGAAGCTGATCAGGTGAGATTTAATATGTTCACCTTTCTCAACCTGCACGCCATCTTGTCTGAAAACCTATTGCCGGACGAGGATGCCTCAGGCAGACTTCGTCGTAGACCTGTAGATATTTTCGGATCGAGTTTTCATCCACTGGTAATGCCCCAGACTCTGGAGGAGTGTTTCCGATTGCTGCTTGAGAAAACAGCGGCAATCCAAGATCCATTTGAACAGTCATTTTTCCTGATGGTACAGTTGCCCTATCTCCAACCTTTTGAGGATGTGAATAAGCGTGTCTCCCGGTTGGGGGCAAACATTCCACTGATCAGTAACAATCTCTGCCCACTCTCTTTTATCGATGTCCCGGAACAGGCCTATATTGATGGTACCCTTGGTGTATATGAATTCAACCAGACCGACCTGCTTTGCGATGTCTTTATCTGGGCTTATGAACGTTCATGCCAGAGATATCTGGCAATCACCCAAACCATGGCAAATCCAGATCCCTTGCGTATTAAATATCGGGAACAATTAATCACTGGGATTCAAACAATTGTGCGTGGGTGCAAGACGGTATCGGAGAACGCCGTTAAGCAACTGGCTGGAAACCTGGTGCCGAAAGCTGATAGGGAAGCCTTTAACAAAATACTCATGGATGCTTTGCGGAACCTGCACGAAGGTAATGTGGCCAGGTATCGACTGAAATTATCAGAATTCCAGAAATGGAAACAGACGCGAAAATAAAGTCGACACTCAGCCCGAGGACTTTGTACTTCAACTCTATCGGAGTAGAGAGCAAGATGAGACTTGACCCTTTTGTTTTGCAGGAGGCACAACTGGAATTGTAGGAGCGGCTTTAGCCGCGAACAGTCCATCTTGGCCTTGATCTTGTTCCTTAAAAAAATTATGCAGAAGCGTCTTTCAATGTACCATTGGCATACTTGTGAATTAAACTTCCTATTAGGGTTTGATAGGGTAACCCTTCTCTGGCAGCTAATAGTTTGATGGATTCCAGGTCATTTTCTGAGAGTCGAATATTTATATTCCTGTTTTTTCGCAAGGTTGCTTTAGCTGCTGACACCAAGGATTGTGACACAGGAGCTGTTTCCATCTTTCCAGATTTATAGGTGTCCAAGATGTTTTGCTCGAAGTCATCCAATTTATAATCGCTTTTATTAGTTGTCATCATTTTTACCTTTCCATCGCTTAG
>JAOZTO010000224.1 GCA_029942265.1 Desulfocapsa sp. | reverse complement strand
CGCATATAACTGATGTCACGATGGGCGGTTGCTCTGGAAAGTTCAAACTCTTCCATTAATGTATGGGCGTTGGGGAATTTGTTTGCTTTTAACTTTTGGTGGAAAGCGTAGATTCGTTCGAGTCTGCTCATTTGTTTGTGGAAAGAATCATCTTATTGGGAATAATGTTAAAGCTACCTTGAGTAAGTAAGTACTTGATAATTGGCAAAACACTGAATAGCAACAAAAAACTATCTGTACTGACAATAATACACTGCCAGGAATTTGAAGAGCTTTTCTAAAAGAATAGGAGTTTATGGGGAAAAATGGAATTGTTATTTAAAAATAAAGCTTGTGTTGCTAATGATAGCTTAGTATTTGTGAACAGACATATAAATATTATGAATAGTTCGTCGCTTGCCTGTTTTAGCAGGCTGATTGTGTTCCCATAATTATAAAAGGAGAAAAATATGGTATTTTCAGGATGTAGTCGTGTGATGCTCAGTCGTTTGGCATTGTCAGCCGGCTTACTGACCTTTCTGGCCCTTCCAGCTCAAGCCCTTGAGAATCAGTTAACCGTTGTAACATCATTTCCCAAAGACCTTACTAATGAATTTAAGCAGGCATTTGAAAAGAAGTATCCGGACATTAAAGTGGAGATGTTGAAAAAGAAAACGACAGCTGGAGTGAAGTATATTCAGGAAACAGTGTCCAATAATACTTCAGATCTGTTTTGGGCCTCTGCGCCTGACGCTTTTGAGGTTCTGAAAGAAGATGGGTTGCTGGAAAAATACACTGTGAAAGCTACTGGTATTCCGGATGTTGTAGGGTCATACCCCATTAACGATCCAGATGGATATTACAAAGGATTTGCAGCGTCTGGATATGGTATGATGTGGAATACCAGATATTTGAAAGCGAAAAAAATCCCTGCTCCCAAAGAATGGAACGATCTTGCCAAAGCTGTTTATCATGGTCACACCGGCATGTCAGCACCTTCACGTTCAGGAACCACCCATCTTACCGTAGAAACTATTCTACAGGGCGAAAACTGGGACAATGGTTGGAAGTTGATGAAGGAAATTGCTGGTAACTTCAGTACGGTAACAGAACGAAGTTTTGGTGTACCGGATGGTGTTAATTCAGGTCAGTTTGGTGTGGGGATTGTTATCGACTTCTTCGGCCTCTCTTCTCAAGCGTCTGGTTTTCCAGTAGAATTTATCTATCCGACAGTAACAACTCTCGTGCCAGCAAATATTGCAATCATCAAGAACAGCCCACATCCTGAAGCAGCAGCTGCATTTATTGAGTATCTTCTTTCCGAAGAGGGGCAGGTGATGCTACTTGACCCTAAAATCAGACGTTTGCCTGTACGTCCAGAAACGTATAGCCAGGCTCCAGATGATTTCCCAAATCCGTTCACCGACCAGTCGATTGGTGCCAAGGTTCAGTTTGATGTCTTGAAATCCAAGAGCCGTTATAATCTTGTTAATGCGATGTTTGATGTAATGATTACTTATCGTCTTGATGATTTGCGCAAGGCAACCAAAGCTGTTCAGGATGCAGAGGAGGCAATGGGTGACAAGAACAATGCTCAAGCCGCTGCGTTGATTGCAGAAGCAAAGGCATTAATTGCGCAATTACCAATTGACGAAGCTCAATCATTAGATAAAGATTTTGCCGGTATTTTTAAGAAAAAGAGAAAAAAGGCAACAGATAAGGTTACAGGTCGCCAAGCAGAGGTCGAGCAGAAATGGGATGCCATGGTTAAGAAGAACTATGCCAAAGCCACTGAACTAGCCAAAAAAGCCAAGGCCATGCTGTAATTGTTTTTTACTACTGTATTTTTGACGCAAGGAGCACACAACAATACAATTATGCAATGTATTGTTGTGTTGTGCGAACTCTCGGACAAGCTCCTAAAAGTACAGTGACGAGAAAAAGTTAGCATTATAATTCTTTGGATGGTGTATCAAATCATGCCACGCTTTCGTACTTCCTACCTTGTAGCTGCTTCACTTGCTTTCTTTCTACTGATATTTCTTGTTGTCCCAGTAGGTAAAGTTATTTATGTAGCTTTTCAGGACAGCTCCACAGGAGCTTTTACCCTTGTTAACTTTGTGGATTTTTTTAAGACGTCGCTCTTTCGCGAATCTTTTTTTAACTCACTGTATGTAGCTGGGATGTCAGTGTTAGGTGCTACTATTTTTGCCGTACCTCTAGCGTATTTTACCACACGGTTTAATTTTGGCGGCTCTATTCTGATTCAGACATTGGGTATTATTCCGCTTATCATGCCTCCCTTTGTGGGGGCAGTGGCCATGCAGCTTTTTTTTGGCACCAATGGTTCAGTAAATCTCCTGCTTGATCAGTGGTTTGGAATAAATATTCCTTTTATGAAAGGCTTGAATGGTGTGATTCTTGTAGAATCTATCCACTATTTTCCATTTATCCTGATTAATCTTTCAGCAGCTCTAAATAATATAGATCGCTCCATGGAAGAAGCAGCCCAGAACCTCGGTTCAAGTGGTATGAGTTTGTTCCGAAAAATTGTTTTCCCCCTTGCCATGCCGGGCTATCTTGCCGGTGCCGCTCTTGTTTTTTTGAAGGCATTTGATGATTTGGGAACGCCATTATTGCTAAATGTAAACAATATGTTGGCTCCTCAGGCATATTTACGTATTACATCTATTGGTATTTCTGACCCCATGGGATATGTGATTTCTGTTATCCTGGTGGTATTTTCTCTTTTTGCTTTATGGGGTTCAATGCTTGCCTCTAAAGGGAAGGACTACAGTGGCGGAGGCAAGGGAACCAGCGGTCTACTCAAACGCGACCTGCATGGATGGGAAAAATTTGGAGCCTATTGTCTGGTTATCTTCCTCCTTCTTCTTGTGCTTTCTCCACATATCAGTCTTGTGCTTCTTTCCTTAGGAACTATCTGGTCATATAGCGTTTTGCCTGATGGCTATACTTTTGCACATTATGCGGAAGTGTTTGGTACCACAAGAGAATATATCACTAATACTCTTCTTTATGCAGGTCTTGCTGCTGGATTTGATGTTGTTTTTAGTGTGGCAATTGCCTACATAGTGTTGCGAACTAAAGTTATTGGTCGTCAGTGGTTGGATTATATTGCGACAGGCGCTCTGGCAATTCCAGGTGTTGTGCTTGGTATTGGCTATCTTCGAACCTTTAATGATTTTAATGTACCGATTATTGATAAGCCACTGGCTAGTTGGTGGGTAATTATTGTGATTGCTCTTGCGATCAGGCGTCTGCCATATGCTTTACGTGCTTGTGTTGCAGCGCTTCATCAAGTGTCTATTTCATTGGAAGAAGCTTCTGAAAACCTTGGTGCAGGAAAAACAACCACAGTACGAAAAATCACTGTTCCTCTTATGGCAGGCGGTATTGTGGCAGGTTTTGTAACCAGTTTTGCTACTGCTGCTGTGGAATTGTCTGCTACTTTGATGTTGGTTACTTCAGAGTCAGATGCACCTCTTGCCTACGGAATATATGTGTTTATGCAGAGTGCCTCCGGTCGAGGGCCTGGTGCGGCTCTTGGTTTGATCGCAGTTGTAGTGGTAGCTGTGGGCAGCTATCTGGCTCACCACTTTATTGAACGAAACAAACGTATGCAGATGTCTGCAACAGGTAATTAATAATGAGTTTAGTAAGTAGAGTTAAAGCAGTCCGATTACGTATTGAAGATCTTCATATTTCTTTTGGCTCAACAAAGGTATTAGAGGGAATCAATCTTGAAATAGAACCGGGTGAGTTTTTTGCATTTCTTGGTCCGTCTGGATCTGGAAAATCAACGTTACTCCGAGCTATAGCAGGTTTCGGGCCAGATCCTCAGGGGAAAATTCGTATCGATGATGAAGATATTGGAGGATTGCCGCCTTGGAAAAGAAACGTTGGCATGGTTTTTCAGAACTATGCCTTGTGGCCTCATCTGTCAGTAGAAAAAAATGTGGCATTTGGGCTTGAAGAGCAGAAAATGGCAAAAGCAGAGATTGGAGAACGGGTGAAAGAAGCTCTTGATCTGGTAGGTCTTTACCATCTTGTCAATCGGCATCCTTCTCAATTGTCTGGGGGACAACAGCAACGGATAGCCCTTGCCAGAACCATTGTGACCCGGCCAAGATTGTTGTTGCTTGACGAACCGTTGTCAAATCTTGATGCTAATCTACGAGTACAAATGCGCACGGATATATTAAAATTACAACGTGCTCTGGGGATGACCACTATTTTTGTAACACACGACCAGGAAGAGGCTAATACGATTTCTGATAGGATGGCTGTGCTTGATAAGGGGATTATTCAGCAGGTAGGGTCTCCCCTTGACTTATATGACAATCCAGTTAATCGTTTCGTCGCACATTTTTTGGGAACAACAAACATGATAGAAGGTGAAGTCGTTTCTAGCGATGGAAAGACATGTTTTATTGGCAAGGAAGGCATAGAGATACCCCTTGACAATTCTTTAGATGGGAATCACGGTGTTGTTGTGTTTCGCCCCCAAAGTATTCAAATAAACACGAAAATAGTTGATGATTCAGCAGTGAACCTAGATGGTGTTGTTGACTCGTTAGAATTTTTGGGTTCTGTGGTGCGTTACAGCGTAAGGGTTGGTGACAGCAATATTTTAGTTGATCAGGATCACCAGCGTGGAAAAAAAATTTTTGAGGAAAAAGAAGCTGTGGTTTTGGCAATTCAAGCACAACAGTTATTTTTTATCAGGGAGTAGGGCAGTACCAGCTATTATCTGGGCTTACGTCGATGTTTAACTGGAAGAATTTTTAGCTGTTCCCTATATTTTGCAACGGTGCGACGAGCAATTTTAATGTTTTGCTCACCGAGTTTTAGTGAAATAGTATTGTCGCTCAATGGTTTGAAAGGGTCTTCTGCCTGAATCATTTGTCGAATACGCTCTCGAATAG
>JAOZTO010000223.1 GCA_029942265.1 Desulfocapsa sp. | reverse complement strand
GGTGGTTGATGATGAATTACAACTTCGCGATATAGCCAGTCAGATGCTAATTGCTCTTGGATATAAGGTTGATGTCGTCTCATCCGGTCAGGAAGCTATTGATTTTGTTAGAGATACCAATGTTGATTTGATTGTACTTGATATGCTGATGGAACCGGGAATTTCCGGTCGTCAAACCTACGAGGAAATTTTGAAGTTGTATCCTGATCAAAAAGCAATTGTTGTCAGTGGATTTTCAGAAAGTCATGATGTGAAGACTACGCTTGATCTTGGTGCTGATGTGTTTATCAGAAAACCATACTCCATGGGACAACTTAGTCGTGCAGTCAGAGATGCACTTGAACGGTAATTTTATGTAAAAATTGGAGCAATGCCAGGTGGAGTAATAAAAACTTTTGCATCATCTCCTATGTTGAATTCCTGATTTCCAGTGGCAGAAACAAGGAAAAGTTCTTGAGTATGCCATTGTACAGAATATTCAATGGCTGCACCGATATAGGCTTTTGTAAGAATTGTAACTGGCAATCCTGCAACACTGTTGTCAGTTGCTGTGAGCGACAAAGCTTCAGGACGAATTGCAATTTCAATAGTTTTATCCATATATTCAGCAGGCATCGGCTTATCTGTTTTTACCGTTATGCTATCAATGGATAGTTGGGAATGTTCGCCTGTGGCAACAACTTTGCCTTCAACAATATTGGCATCCCCCATAAACGTCGCAACAAACTTTGAATTTGGCTGTAGATACAGTTCCTTTGGAGTTCCCTGCTGGGCAATTTCACCATCTTTCATCACGACAACATCATCGGATACAGCAAGTGCTTCGTCCTGATCGTGGGTAACGTAGACTGAGGTCACCCCCAAATCCTGCTGCAATCTACGGATATCTTCACGCATTTGACGGCGCAATTTACTGTCAAGGTTACTTAAAGGTTCGTCAAAGAGCATCACCTTGGGTTGGAGAATTAATGCTCGTGCCACAGCAACCCGCTGTTGCTGACCACCGGACATCTGATCAATAAAGCGTTTTTGAAATCCATCAAGACCGACAGAGTCTAGTGCATCTTTTACACGTTGTGTTCGCAGGTCTTTGGCAACGCCCTGCATCTTGAGTCCATAACCAACGTTTTGTCCAACTGTCATATGTGGGAAGAGTGCGTAGGATTGAAAGACCATGGCAACATCACGCTGGCTTGCAGAGAGGATTGAAACATCCTCATCTCCGAGTATGACCTTTCCTGATGTCGGAAGCTCAAGTCCGGCAATCAGTCGTAAAATCGTGGTTTTACCACAACCAGAAGGGCCAAGCAGGGTAGTAAGGCTACCTGCTTTGATGTCGAGATCAATCCCGTGCAGGACAGTATTATCGCCAAATTTTTTGACCACACCTGAAAGTTGTACTTTACTTGATTCCTGTTTGTTCATGGCAATTCCCTAGCTACCCCTTGTCAGGCTCTTTCTATTCTTGATCGTCCTACAAGTTTTTCAACAAGTAAAATTACAAGTAACATGGTTACAATCAGCACAGATCCATAACTGATCGCTTGTCCGTAATCACCATCTTCAACACGCCCCATTATATACGTCGTAGCCACTTGGGTGTCAGCTGTAACCAGAAAAATAATAGCACTGACTGTTGTCATGGATTTCACAAAACTGAATACAATTGCAGAAATCATTGCCGGTCTGAGTAGTGGCAGAACTATTGTGAAAATGGTGCGAATAGAACTTGCCCGTTGTGTTAGTGAGGCTTCCTCAAGTGATTTGTCGATCTGTGAAAGTGCTGATATTCCAGAACGTATCCCCACAGGCATATTTTTAAATATAAATGAAATAATGATTATTATGGCAGTACCGTTAATGAGTATCGGTGCAGTATTAAAGGCAAGAACATAACTGATACCAATAACAGTGCCGGGAATAGCAAAGCTGATCATGGCACTGAAATCAACAACACCACGACCTACAAACCGTTTTCTGGTTGTAACATAAGCTATCATCAAGCCCATTAAGGCTGTGAGCGGAGCACCTATTGCCGCAAATTTAAGCGTTGTGATATATGAAGGCCATGCTCCGTAGCCTATTCCTCTTGCCCAAAGTTCTTCGTAATGTGCAAGAGTAGGGGTGTAGTTTGCTCCCCAGTTGACGACAAATCCTCCCAGCAGAATACTTCCATACAAAACGGCAGTAAAGGCCATCCAAGATAAGGAAACGGTGGTTGCAACCCTTCGTACAAGGGCAGGAAGGGGTTGGAAGTATCCACCAGATCCTTTACCGGTAACGGTTACGTATGATTTTTTCCCAATCCACTGTCGTTGAATAACGAAAGCTAATAAAGAAAAAGACAGGAGCAAAATACCCAGTGTTGCAGCACGTGCATAATCAAGCTGCGCACCTACAATACTGAAATAAATTTCTGTGGCGAGTACATCGTAATCGCCCCCAAGTACCATCGGGTTACCAAAATCAGCAAGGGATGATATGACTGCAAGTAGATAGGCATTGGCAATCCCTGGCCGAAGTAGTGGAAATGTTACATGGTAGAAAGTCTGGGCGTTAGATGCCCGCATGGTAACAGAAGCTTCTTCTACAGCAGGGTTTATGGTGGAAACCATTCCCACAAGCAACATAAAGCAGATGGGGGTAAAAGATAGTGTTTGCGCTAAGAAGATTCCCCAGAAACCGTAAATATATGCAGAACGATGAAACCAACCCTCACTGCCGGATGGAATAAACAGACCTCCATTTCCAAAGAGTGCCAGCAATCCGTCATTGATAGTGCCATTCCGACCAAAAATAAGAATTAAAGACAGACCGATAACAAATGGTGGGGTAACAATTGGCAGCATGGAAAAAATTCTAGCCACGCCCTTAAAGCGTTTTGTTATTCTCACTGTGAAGAGTGAAAAACAGAGGCCAAGAAAGGTAGAAGACAAACCCACAGTTACGGCGAGCAGTAAAGAATTCATCAAGGTTCGACCTACACCAAAAGAGGTGATGTTCTTGATGAAGGCCATGGGAGTGAACGTACCATCTTCAAGATAAAGCACCTTGGAAAAAACGGTGGAAATCGGGAATAGTACAAAAATCGTAATGGAAGCCATAATAACAACAATGGCTGTGGTCATAAACGGATCGCCCTGAATAAAGCCTAAACGTGCCAAGGCCAGAGAAAAGATAAATAACAGGAATGTGAGCTGTATCGCTGCACTGTAACCAAGAGATTCTTTTAATACAGCAGCAGTAAATATAATTCCAACGAAAGTACCAAGGGAAAGGACAGCATCAAGCAGATTTGCTTTTGGCAGAGAACGCCATGGACGTAACAGAAAGAGGACAAAAACCAGTAGCGAAAGAACGGATGTATTTAGGCTAGACCACGCATAGGCATGTAATATTTCTGAAAAACTGGATTCAAAAAGACCATATTCCAGTCCCTTCCATGGAATAATAGCCCACGCTAATAATCCCCATAAAGCCCATTTTGAGCGAGGATCTATGGGATGTGATGATCTGGTATTTTGAGTTTGCTTCATAGCATAGTGTTTTAAGGGAGCATTCAATCAAGGATAAAGAATACCCTTGATTGAATGTATTAGGGGGCTATGATAAGCAGGTATCTATCGTTTGAGTGGTTTGACCTGCTCTACCCAGCGACTGATAAGTGCTTTACGGGTTTCTTCACCACCATAAGTAACAAAGTCATAGTCAATAAGGGTAACATCTTCCGGTTTAATTGCTTCAGCTGGAATAGCGGCTTCAATATTTGTGGGAACCTGGAAAGATTGCACGGTTGCAGCAACTTCCATACCTTCTTTTGACAATGCCCAGTCAACAAATTTTTTGGCATTATCCATATTTCGTGCGCCTTTCATAATGCTTAAGCCACCGATCTCATAGCCTGTACCTTCGCAGGGGGCAACGAGCTCAAGAGGAAATCCTTTTCCTTTTTCTTTACCGTGGTCATGCAGAAAACCGATTCCGATCATGGTTTCACCACGTGCAGCATTTTTTCCTGGTGCAGAACCGGATTTGGTGTATTGGCCAACGTTGGCATGCAATTTCTTCAGGTATTCAAAAGCCTTTTCTTCTCCCCACATTTGGGTGAATGTTGCAAGGGCTGTATAAGCTGTGCCTGAACTCTGAGGACTGGCTATTTGAATCATGCCCTTGTATTCAGGTTTTATTAAATCAGCCCAGCACTTTGGCATTTCAAGTCCGGAATCTTTTAACATATCAGTGTTTACACTGAAACCGAGAATGCCAACATAAACGCCGGTAGAATGATTCTTTTTGCTCGCAGCGGGATTCTGATAAGGTTCTGCTATTTTATCAAGGGCGGGTGATTTGTAGGATTCCAATAATCCATTTACACCGGCTTGACTGTGCGGATCAAGAGTACCGCCATACCAGACATCACCACGGGGATTTTCTTTTTCGGCAAGTATTTTTGCATAGGTACTGCCGGAACCATTTCGTGTCATTGCAACTTTAACATCATATTTTTTACCAAAGGTTTCTGCTGCTTTCTGACACCAGTCGCCTTGGGCGCTACAGTAAATAGTTAGGCGTCCTTCAGCTTGTACAGCTTGAGTTATGCCGGCCAATGTTATTACGGCAAGTGGTAAAATTAATAACAATCGTTTCATCGTGTGCTCCTTTTTAGTGAATAGTAAATATCGATTTCAACAAAACAGCCTACCGCTTTATTGTAGTACAAAGACTCAGACGGAAAGTCAATAAATTTGGTGTTTGGACAAGCTCCTAAGCTATTACTATGATGGCAGATACGAATACTGGTTGCTTTTGGGGAGGAAACAGGATAGAAAAACTAATGTTTTATGTGAAATTCAGAGAAATAAACGGAATTAGATGTAAATATTCGGCTAGCACCCCATCTTCGTTTGATCCGGCTTGTTCACAAGCCGGATCAAACG